>DATNJP010000490.1:0-7294 GCA_035603855.1 Luteibacter sp.
GACGGCGCCACGTTCTCGGTGCAGGACACCGGTTTCGGCATCCCCGCCGCGCACATCGCGCGCCTGACCGAGCGTTTCTATCGCGTCTCGTCCAGCCGGTCGCGCGACTCCGGCGGCACGGGCCTCGGCCTGTCCATCGTCAAGCACGTGCTGAACCTGCACCAGGCACGCCTCGCCATCGAGAGCGAGCCCGGCAAGGGCTCCACGTTCGCCTGCGTTTTTGGCAGCGACCGTCTCCTTGACGGTGCGCACCTGCAGGAAGCCGCAGGGCTCAACCCCTGACACATGCCGGTGACCCTGCCCCAGGCTTGCTGCGTTGCCGCTTTCCGGCATGATCGTCGATGAGCCACCATCGGCTGTCGTGAAAAGACCAGCGAAACGAATGAGCGAGCCTGTCGACCTCGGCGCCCCCGAGCTGTACATCAACCGTGAACTGGCGGCGCTGGAGTTCAACTTCCGCGTCCTGGCCCAGGCGCGCGATCCCGACGTGCCCGCGCTCGAGCGGCTGCGCTACCTGACCATCGTCAGCAACAACCTCGACGAGTACTTCGAGGTGCGCGTGGCGGTGCTCAAGCACAAGCATGCGCTCGGCGCGGCGGTACCCGGCGCCGACGGACTCAGTTCGACGGAGGTCCTTTCGCGCATCCGCGAACGGGCGCTGGAGCTGGTCACCGAGCTGTATGCGACGTGGCACGACGAACTCCTGCCGTCACTGGCCAGCGAAGGCATCCGCTTCCTGACGCGCGACGCCTGGAGCGACAAGCAACGCCGCTGGCTGCTGGGCTACTTCCAGAACGAGATCATGCCGGTGCTGTCGCCGCTGGGCCTCGATCCGGCACATCCGTTCCCGCGCATCCTCAACAAGACGCTGAACCTCGCCGTGGTGCTGAAGGGCCGCGACGCTTTCGGTCGCGAAGGGCACATGGCCCTGGTGCGCGCACCGCGCTCGCTGCCGCGCATCATCCACCTGCCCGCCGAAGTCTCCGAAGGCGATGGGGATTTCGTCTTCCTTGCCGAAGTGCTGCAAGCCTTCGCCGATGAAATCTTTCCGGGCTTCCAGGTCTGTTCGTCGTACCAGTTCCGTGTCACGCGCAACAGCGAACTGGTGGTCGAGGAAGCCGAGGTCGAGAACCTCGCCCGCGCACTGAGCGAGGAACTGATCGGCCGTGGCTATGCGCGCCCCGTTCGCCTGGAAGTGGGCGCGGATTGCCCGCGGGCGATCACCGAGATGCTGATCGCCAACTTCCAGCTCGAGGAAGCGGACGTCTATCGTTGCGATGGGCCGGTGAACATCATCCGCTCGGGCCTGATCTACGACCAGGTCGATCGCCCCGACCTGAAGTTCCCGCGCTTCACGCCGCGCCTTTCGCCCGCCTTCGAGAAAGGCGTCAACGAGTTCGACGTGCTCGCTTCGCGCGACGTTCTCCTGCACCACCCCTATGAGTCGTTCGCCTCCGTGGTGGAACTGCTGCGCCGCTCGGCGCAGGACCCGGACGTGCTCGCGATCAAGCAGACGCTCTATCGCGCCGGCAAGGATTCGCCGCTGGTGGACCTGCTGGTGGAAGCGGCGCGCAACGGCAAGGACGTCACCGTGGTGATCGAGCTGCGTGCGCGCTTCGATGAGGAAGCCAACATCGGCCTTGCCAACCGCTTGCAGGAAGCCGGCGTGCAGGTGGTCTATGGCGTGGTCGGCTACAAGACGCACGCCAAGATGCTGTTGATCGTGCGTCGCGAAAGCGGTGGCCTGCATCGCTACGTGCACCTGTCCACCGGCAACTACCACCAGGGCAACAGCCGCGGCTACACGGACATCGGGCTGATGACGGCCGATCCGGAGATCGGCGAAGACATCCACAAGGTCTTCCAGCAGCTGTCCGGCCTGGGTCCGATGATCCAGCTGAAACGCCTGCTGCATTCCCCGTTCACGCTGTACAGCAGCGTGATGGGCAAGATCGAACGCGAGATCGAGCATGCGCGCAACGGCCGGCCGGGTCGCATCGTGGCCAAGCTCAACGCGCTGAACGAAGCGCATGTGGTCGAAGCGCTGTACCGCGCCTCGATGGCCGGCGTGCAGATCGACCTCATCATTCGTGGCGCCTGCACGCTGCGGCCCGGTGTGCCGGGCGTGTCGGAGAACATCCGCGTGCGCTCGATCATCGGGCGTTTCCTCGAGCACAGCCGCGTCTACTGGTTCGGCAACGACGGCGCGCCCGAACTCTACTGCGCCAGCGCCGACTGGATGGAACGCAACCTCATGCGCCGCATCGAAGTGGGCGTGCCGATCCTCGAGCCGGAACTCGCGCGGCGCGTCTACGACGAGACGCTCGAGAACTACCTGCGTGACAACACGCAGGCATGGCTGCTGGGTACGGACGGCCGCTACACGCGCAGCCATCCGGCCAAGGGCGAAGTGCCCTATAGCGCCCAGCAGGCCCTGCTCGCGGCGTATAGCGGGTGAAGCGGCGCATCCTCCTCCTTTCGGTATCCGCCGGAGCCGGGCACGTGCGTGCCGCCGAAGCGCTCGAGGCGACCGTGACGGCCCTGGCCGCCGACGGGCACGCGGTGGAGGCGAAGCACCTCGACGTCATGGATTTCGTGCCGTCGAGCTTTCGCCGCGTCTACGCGGATTTCTACCTGCGGCTGATCACTCGCCACCCGCAACTGTGGGGCATGCTCTACCGCATCACGGACGACACGCGGCCGGACGCGGTCACCCAGCGCATGCGGCGCACCATCGAGCGCCTGCACACGCGTCGGTTGCACGCGGCCATCGCGCAGTTCGCGCCCGACGCCATCGTCTGCACGCACTTCCTTCCCGCCGAAATGCTGATGCGGCAGATCCGCAAGGGTCGCATCACCGCTCCCGTATGGCTGCAGGTGACGGACTTCGATCTGCATCGCATGTGGATCATTCCGGAGATGACGGGCTATTTCGCCGCCAGCCCGGAGATCGCGCAGCGCATGCGCGCCGTCGGCATTCCGGCATCGCGCGTGCACACCACCGGCATTCCCGTCATGCCTGCGTTCGCCGAATCGCATGACCGCCGCGAACTCGCCCAGGATTTCGGCATCGATCCCGATCGCCCCGCCTATATGGTCATGGGCGGCGGCGCGGGCGTGGGAGCGCTCGATGAACTGGCCGATCGGTTGCTGTCCGAAGGCGGCGACTTCCAGCTCGTCGTTCTCGCTGGCCGGAACACCGCGATGCTGGAGCGCCTGCGCACCCTCGCGGCCGAACGGCACGCGGGCCGCCTGTTCCCGCAGGGCTACACGCGACACGTGGAGCACCTGATGGCCTGCTGCGACCTGGCCATCACCAAACCCGGGGGCCTCACCACCTCCGAATGCCTTGCGATGGGTCTGCCCATGATCGTCAACGCGCCCATTCCCGGACAGGAAGAACGCAACGCGGACTACCTGCTGGAACAGGGCGCGGCCTGGAAAGCGATCGATGCCGTGGCGCTGGCCTGGCGCATCGGTGAGCTGCGCAAGCGGCCCGAACAGCTGGCCGCGATGGCGGCCCGTGCACGTGCCATCGGCCGCCCGCATGCGGCGCGCGATGTGATCGACACCGTGCTGGCGGACCTGGACGGTACATGAGTCATTCCCCGCGTCGCCGAATCGCGGCCGTCGTGTCGACCGCGTTGTTCACCCTGCTGATGGCGTTCCTTTTCGCCCACGTGGAGATCGAGATCGAAGGTCCGCACGGCTGGGCGACCAGCCTGCCCACCTGGCGCATCGAGCACCACTGGTTGCTGGATCTGCTATGGGGTGGGCGACCCATGACGGGCTATCACGCGTGGGTGTTTCCGTTCATCGCCCTCGTTTTCCATTTCCCGATGGTGTTCCGCGGTTTCTGGAGCTGGCGCGCGCAGGTTCGTGCGCTCGCCTGCGTCATGTTGTTCTGGGTGGCCGAGGACGGCCTGTGGTTCATCCTGAACCCGGCCTTCGGTCTCGCGCGCTTCAATCCGGTGGATGTGCCCTGGCACCGCCATTGGTGGGGGCCCGCGCCCTCCGACTACTGGGTGTTCGGCTTCCTCTGCATCGTGTTGTTCGTTCTCTCCGCCCTACCCAAGCCACGCCCCCAAAAATCCATGTAGAAGCGTTCCTTACCCGCTAGCCCCATGCCCATGCCAGAATTCCCCGATACGCCGCTGCGGACACTTCACCTTGGCACCGACAGGTAAATCGCAGATCAACGAAGGCGAACTGCTCGCCGCCGTCGACCTCGGCTCCAACAGCTTCCACATGGTGGTGGCGCGCTACGAGCATGGCGAACCCCGTGTGATCGACCGCCTGCGCGATTCCGTGCGCATGGCCGTGGGCCTGCGCCCTGATGGCACGCTGGATGCCACCCATCGCGCCGCCGCGCTCGCCAGTCTTGCCCGCTTCGGTCAGCGCATCGCGGGCATCCCCGCCTTGCACGTACGCGCCGTAGCGACCAACACCGTGCGCCGGCTGGCGTCGCCGCATGCTTTCCTCTCGGCCGCGGAGGCCGCGCTGGGCCACCCGGTGGAAATCGTCTCCGGTCGCGAAGAAGGCCGCCTGATCTTCCTCGGCGCCTCGCACGATCTTCCGGCCTCGCGCGATCACCGCCTGGTCATCGATATCGGCGGTGGCAGCACGGAATTCATCATCGGCCGCGGCAACGCGCCGATCCTCACGGAAAGTGTGCAGGTCGGTTGCATCGCCTCCACCATGCGCTTCTTTCCCGGCGGCAAGATCACGCGCAAGCGCTGGCTGCGCGCACGTCGCGAAATCGGCGTGTTGTTGCAGCAGTTCTCGGAGGATTACCGCGAGGCCGGCTGGGCCGACGCCTACGGATCGTCCGGCACCGCGAAAGCGATCGGTTCGGTCGTCCGCGCGATGAAGCTTTCCGACGACGGCATCACGCCCGAATCGCTGGCCGTGGTGCGCGAGGCGCTGATCGAGCAAGGCTCCTCGTCGACCCTCAAGCTGCCGGGCCTGGCGGACGACCGTGCCGAGGTCTTCGCAGGCGGCGTGGCGATCTTCGAGGCGGCGTTCGACGCGCTGGGCATCGACCGCTTGCGCGTTTCCGAAAGTTCGATGCGTGAAGGCCTGCTCTGGGACCTGATCGGCCGTTCGGCGGGCACCGATCCGCGCATGGCCAGCATTGAGTCGCTCGCCAGCCGCTACGGTGTCGATCGCGCCCAGGCACGCCGCGTGGAAACCACCGCGCTGAGCCTGTTCGACCAGCTCGCCAAGGTGTGGAAGCTGGACGACGACGCGCGTGAATGGCTTTCCTGGGCCGCGCGCGTGCATGAGCTGGGCCTGGCCATTGCGCACAGCCAGCATCAGCGCCACGGCGCGTATATCCTGCGCCACGCCGATATGGCGGGCTTCTCGCGGCAGGAGCAGCAATTGCTTGCCGCCATCGTCGAGTCCCACCGGCGCAAGCCGGAGAAATCCGTGATCGCCGCACTGCCCGTGCGCTATCGCATGCTGGCCCGCCATATCATCGCGATCCTTCGCCTGGGCGTGCTGTTCCGCCGCGCGCGCCGCGCGGAAACGCTGCCGCGCATCCGCGCCGTCGCCACCCGGCAACGCCTGCGCCTGACGCTTCCCGCCGACTGGCTCGACCAGCACCCGCTCACGGAAGCCGACCTCGAGCAGGAGCGCGAGCCCCTGGCCGAACTGGGCCTGGAACTGGAGATCGTGACCGAATGACTGCGATCCACCCGGCAAAGGGGGGTATCATGCCGGGAATGTTTCACCGTCACGACCGGTCACCCATGCTCAAAGCCGTCCTTGCCAGCGTCCTTCTCGCCCTGCCCGTCGCCGCCTTCGCGCAGGCCGCCAAGCCCGCGACACCGGCACCCGGCCCCGTCGACCATCCACGCGTGCTGATGCATACGACGCAGGGCGACTTCACGCTGGAGCTGTTTCCTGAAAAGGCGCCCAAGAGCGTCGCCAACTTCCTGCAGTACGTTCGCGACGGTTTCTACGACGGCACGGTCTTCCACCGCGTGGTCAACGGCTACATGGTGCAGGGCGGCCTCTATAGCCGCGACCTGACGCAACGGCGCACGCGCGCGGCGATTCCCAGCGAAGCCGACAACGGCCTCTCCAACCTGCGCGGCACGGTCGCCGTCGCGCGGGGCACGGATCCGAACTCGGGCACCGCGCAGTTCTTCGTCAACCTCGTGGACAACCGTCGCCTCGACTACGTCAGCAACCAGAGCGGCCTCACCTGGGGCTTCGCGGTGTTCGCCAAGGTCGTCACGGGCATGGATACCGTCGACAAGATCGCCGGGCTGCCCACGCGCGCGCAGGGTCCCTTCGTGGGTGACGTGCCGAATCCGCTCGTGATCATCGAATCGGCGAATGTCGTCGGCGAGGAAAAAGCCACGCCGGCGCCGTCCGCTTCCACCGCGCCGGCCGCCGCACCCGCCAAGACCGGAAGCGCGCCAGCGAAGCCCGCTCCGCCGAAGAAGGGCGAGAAGAAAGCCAGCACGCCGCCGAAGGCCGCATGAGCACGCTCTTCATCGCGGACCTGCATCTGGACGATGCACGGCCAGACATCACCACGCTATTCGAACGTTTCCTCGCGTCGGACGAGGCACGTGCCGCGAACGCCTTCTACATCCTCGGCGACCTGGTCGAGGCCTGGATCGGCGACGACGACGACGCGGAGCTGCCGGCGCGCATCGCCACGGCAACGCGCGGTCTGCGCGACGCCGGCGTGCCCGTGTACTTCATGGTCGGCAACCGCGATTTCCTGCTGGGCGAGGCGTTCGCCGAACGCGCCGGCATGACGTTGCTGGAAGACGGCACCGTGCATGAGATCGAAGGCGTGCCCACGTTGCTGATGCACGGCGACGTCCTCTGCACCGACGATGTCGAATACCAGGCCGTGCGCGCGCAGGTGCGCACCGATGCATGGAAGGCGCAGATCCTGTCGATGCCCCTCGAGGCACGTCGCGCCTTCGCGGCCAAAGCGCGCAGCGACAGCAAGTCGCGCACGGGGCGCATCGACGAGACGATCATGGATGTGAACCAGGGCGCCGTGGAGACCGCCATGCGCGACGCCGGCGTGACACGCCTCGTGCACGGCCACACGCACCGCCCGGCAATCCATGCCTTCGATCTCGATGGCGCCGAGGCCCAGCGCATCGTGCTTGGCGATTGGTACGACCACGGCTCGGTATTGTCGATCGACGGCGGCAACGTCAACCTGCGCGGCCTGACCCTGTAGACGCTCAGCCGAGTGTCTTCAGCCAGGCCAGCTCGCTTTCGGAGAAGCCCGCCTCGCGGCGCGCTTCGTCGTTGAACG
>DATNJP010000491.1:0-17182 GCA_035603855.1 Luteibacter sp.
CGAGGCGGACATCAGCGGCCTTCCTTCGTGGCGAGGCGGCGAAGCATCAGGCGTGCGATCAGCAGCACGATGAAGGTGACCACGAAGAGCAGGAAGGCCAGGGCCATCAGCGCCGACTTCTGCAGGCCTTCGGCCTCACCGAACTGGTTGGCGATGGTCGAGGCGATGGAACTGCCGGTCTCGAGGATCGAGGGCGTGAACTTGAACGTGTTGCCGAGCACGAAGGCCACGGCCATCGTCTCGCCCAGGGCGCGGCCGAGGCCAAGGAAGATGCCGCCGATCACCGCGGTGCGGGTGTAGGGCACCACGATGTCCCAGACCACTTCCCACGTGCTGGAACCCAGCGCGTAGGCCGATTCCTTTAGGCGGGTGGGCACCGTCTGGAAGACCTCGCGCATGACCGAGGAGATGAACGGGATGATCATCACCGCCAGCACCAGGCCTGCGGTGAAGATGCCGGCACCGAAGAACGGGTATTCGCTGGAGAAGAACTTGGCGATGAATGGCACGTGCTGCACCAGCCAGGACACCTTCCCATCGGGCGGGTCCGCGCTGAAGTTGTTCATCAGCCAGGGCTTGATGTGCTCCGCGACGAACGGGGCGAAGATGAAGAGGCCCCACATGCCGTAGATGATCGAGGGGATGCCGGCCAGCAGTTCGATGGCCGAGCTGACGGGACCGCGCAACCAGCCAGGCGCGATCTCGGTGAGAAAGAGGGCGATGCCGAAACTGACCGGCACGGCGAAGATCAGCGCGATGACCGCGGTGGTGACCGTTCCCATGACGGGAACCAGGGCGCCGAACTGGTTGTTGCTCGGGTCCCAGGCGTCGCTGACGAGGAAGTGCCAGCCGAAGGTCGCGAAAGCGTCCCGGCCGAGCCAGAGGGTGGACAGTGCGGCCCCGATCAGGGTGATCAGGACGAGCAGGGCGCAGGCCTTGAGCATCCAGCCGAACAGTCGGTCGTTGCGTGTGTCCTTCGCGTTGCGGGCCGCTTCGATCGCGCGATCGTCGCTCGGCACGGCATTGCTAACGGTGGCATGCATGATGGGTTCTGGTTCCCAGGGGCCTATGCAAACTGTTGGGTCGCCGCCCCTTGCGGGACGGCGACCCCCTTGGACGATACTCTGGGCCCGCTATGTGTCAGCCGGACTGTCGAGATCGGATCAGTTCTTGAACTCGGAAGCCCAGTAGGCTTCGATCTGCTGGACCAGCGGCGCCGGCAGGGCGACGTAGTCGAGCGAAGCAGCCTGGTCCTGGCCCTTCTCGAGCGACCACTTGAAGAAGTCGAAAGCGACCTTCGAATGCGAGGCATTCTTGGACTTCTTGTACATGATGACCCACGTGGTCGCCGTGATCGGCCAAGCCTGGGCACCCGGGGCGTTGGTCATGATCAGGTTGAAGTCCTTGGCGGACTTCCAGTCAGCCGTGGCAGCGGCGGCGGCGAACGCATCGGCGTTCGGCTGCACCCACGTACCGGCAGCGTTCTGCATCTGCGTGTAGGAGAGCTTGTTCTTCGTGGCGTAGGCGTATTCGACATAGCCGATCGAGCCCGGGATCTGGCGCACGTACTGCGAGACGCCTTCGTTACCCTTGCCGCCGACGCCGGCCGGCCATTCGACGGCCGTGCCGAACTTCACCTTGGAAGCCCACTCCGGGCTGACCTTGGAGAGGTAGTTGGTGAAGTTGAACGAGGTGCCCGAACCGTCCGAACGATGCACGACGGTGATCTTGACGTCCGGGATCTTGACGCCCGGGTTCAGGGCGGCGATGGCCGGATCGTTCCAGCGGGCGACCTTGCCGAGGAAGATATCGGCGAGCAGCTTGCCGTCGATCTTCAGCTGGCCCGGGGCGACGCCCTGCAGGTTGACGATCGGCACGATACCGCCGACGACGACCGGGAACTGGCCCAGGCCGAACTTGGCGAGGTCTTCGGCGCTCATCGGGGCGTCGGACGCGCCGAAATCGATGGTGCCTTCCTTGATCTGGGCGATGCCCGCACCCGAGCCGACCGACTGGTAGTTCAGCTTGTTGCCGGTGTTCTCAGCGTACGTAGCCGACCACTTCGACAGAACCGGGTAGACGAAGCTCGAGCCGGCGCCCGTAATGTCGGTAGCCTGGGCGGACATGCCGAACAGGGACGCGGCGACCAGCGCTGCAATGCGGAGTTTGTGTGTGAACACGGAGCAATTCCTCGGGTGAATGAGTGTCGGGCGAGGCCCGCCCGGGGCCGTATTCCAGCCCTGCCGTGTTGCAATGAGACGTACTGAATGTTTCAGCGGTATGACACCCGCCTTTTTGGTGTCATAAACAGCGGCTTACGAAACGCCTCAGGCGATCAGGGGAGTCGCAAGTTCTCGCTCCGCGAGCTCCAGCCGGCGCCAGCGGTTGACGATTTCGCAAAAAAGCTCCGCCGTGCGCTCAGCGTCGTAGATGGCGGAGTGCGCCTCGCGCGTGTCGAACGACAGGCCGGCGGCGAGGACCGCCTTGCTCAGCACGGTCTGTCCATAAGCCAGGCCGCCCAGGGTGGCGGTATCGAAGCAGCTGAAGGGGTGGAACGGGTTGCGCTTGTGGCCCACCCGGCGCACCGCCGCATTAAGGAAGGAAAGGTCGAAAGCCGCGTTATGGCCCACGAGGACCGCGCGCTGGCATTCCGCGACCTTTACGGCTTCCCGGATCGCATTGAAGACGTGATCGAGCGCCTGGCGCTCGGGCAGGGCGCCGCGAAAGGGATGATCGGGGTCGATTCCGGTCACTTCCAGCGAACGTGGGTCGATATTCGCGCCCGGAAAGGGCTCGACATTGGCCGACACGGCCGGCTGGGGCACCAGGAAGCCCGACGGCTCCATGGCGATCGGGACCACGGCGATCTCCAGCAAGGCATCGCGCTCGGCGTCGAACCCACCGGTCTCGACGTCGACGATGACCGGCAGAAATCCCCTGAACCGTCCGGCCATGCTCGAAGCGGTGCTGTTGCTCGTCGTATCCATCCTTAAAGGATATCAGCCCCGGGGCTTCGGGCGGGCACGCGTCTACAGGGTCGTTCGTTAAGGGTTTGTGCGCGTGTCTTCGATCTGTAACAAAAAACTCATCGAACGGTAAACCCGGCGGCCCATCCTTCGCGCCGTTGGCCCCCTATTGAGGTTTTTCGGACAGAAAAGTCTCAGGTGGCTCAGGGGCCACACACACACTTCCATCCCAAGCGGAGAAATCCCATGCGTTCCAAGTTGCTCACGGTGGCCATTGCTGCCGGTCTGGGCCTGACCAGCTTCTCGGCCCTGGCCGCGACGCCCAAGTCGCAGCAGCAGCCGGCCAAGGTCACGGTCGACGCCGCCACCCTTCAGCAGCTGCAGGCGCAGCTGGCCGCACTCCAGGCACAGGTCGCCGACCTCCAGGCGAAGCAGGAAGCCCAGGCCGACGCCCAGATCGAAACCGCCAAGGCCGTCAATGACGTCCAGGTGGCCGCCACCAAGCCGACCGACGACCTGTCGAAGAAGCTCGACGCGCTGAACAAGCTGGTCGACAACACGCACATCGGCGGCACGATGTTCTTCGACGTGACCAACCAGGATCACGACGAGAAGGTCGGCACCGGCCGCAACATCAAGAAGGACGGCCACGGTTCGGTCAACGGCACCGGCTTCGACGTCAAGCGCTTCTACCTGACCGTCGACCACAAGTTCGACGACGTCTGGTCGGCGAACCTGACCACCGACTTCAGCTACCAGTCGTCGCTGTCGTCCACCAGCCTGTTCGTGAAGAAGGCTTACGTGCAGGGCAAGTTCGATCCGCTCTTCACCGTCCGCTTCGGTGCGGCCGACATGCCCTGGATTCCGTTCGTCGAGAAGTGGTACGGCTACCGCTACGTCGAGAACACCATCACCGACCGCTCGTTCGAAGGTGGTCGTAGTGGTGGTACCGCGACCGCCGGCGGCGTTGGCGCCTTCGGCAACTCGTCCGACTGGGGTGTCCATGCCCTGGGTGCGACGGCCGGCGACAACTCCATCAACTACCAGGTGTCCGTGGTCAACGGCCGCGGCTACCGCAACCTGAGCCGCTCGAAGAGCGTCGACACGGAAGCCCGCTTCGGTTACTCGCCGATCGAGCAGATGGTCATCGCCGTCGGCGGTTACAGCGGCAAGCGCGGCAACGACGTCGAGGCTGGCGCCCCGACCCGTACCGCCACGCGTACCGACGCCCTCGTGGCTTGGCGCGACAAGACCTGGGGCGCGGGCGTGGAGTACTTCCACTCCGAGAACTGGGACGACATCCTGAAGTACCAGGGCACGGGCCCGGGCGTCGGCGCGGCGACCAACACGCTCAAGGACAAGGCTGACGGCTACTCGCTGTGGGCTGACTGGAAGTTCTACGACCAGTTCGCGGTCTTCGCTCGCTACGACAAGCTGGACTACAAGTACGACAACCTGTCCAACGTCGAAGAGAAGATCAAGGACAAGTACTACAACGCCGGTATCTCGTACGACGTGCTGAAGAACCTGAAGCTGGCTCTCGTGTACAAGCACAACAAGCTGGACGGTCCGTTCGCCACCCCGTACCACTACAAGACCGACGAAGTCGGCTTCTGGGGCATGCTGACGTTCTAAAGGGCATCGGAAAGGAGTTCGACTCAAGGACGAAAGCAAACGGCGGGCGCAAGCCCGCCGTTTTTTTATGTCACATGCGAAACGTCTCACGCAGACACTCCGCGTCCGGACGTCCATATCCTGAACCGCACGGACGGTTGGAACCGTGCCCTGCCATCAAAATACCTCTGAAAAATAGAGGTTTCGCCGCGAGGACGTGTGCCAACCTGAATTTGCTGCAACGCGACACTTGCTTCTGTCACATTCGCTGAGTAGGTTCGGACGCATGAACCTCCATCCCGCCACCGCCACCGCCATGCGCCGATTCGCGAGCACGTTCCTCGTGCTTCTCGCGTTGTTCGTGGCGTGCGCTGGCGTGCACGCGATGCCGTGCGAGCCGCAAGGGATGGGCGAGTACGCGGTTCTTGTCGATACTGCCGCAGACGCATTGGGCGATCTCGACGACCAGGGGCCGGTTCCGTCGCTGGAGGACAACTCCGGCGGTCTCGACGACACCTTCGATCTTCCGCCCATGCACGCGGTGAGCATCGCTCATCTCGCGGCGGGCCGTCCGCCGGGCCTTGCGCCGGCGCCGCACGCGCATCATCCCAGCCTCGACCTGCGTCCGCCGATCGCCTGATCGCGCTGGTGCGCCCCTGCGGCGCACCTATCCCGTAACGCCCTCTGTACCCGTGTGCCGGCCTTGCCGGCCACCCGCGAGCGTGCGCGCTCGCCCCCCATTCTCCCAACGAGGACCACCACCATGGAACGTCTCATCCAGGGTTTCCATCATTTCCGTCGCAACATGACCGCCGAGCACCGCGAACTGTTCGCGCGGCTTGCTTCGGGGCAGACGCCACACACGATGTTCATCACCTGCGCCGATTCGCGCGTGATGCCTGAACTGATGTTCGCGGCGCAGCCTGGCGACCTGTTCGTCTACCGCAACGTCGGCAACATCGTCCCGCCCTATGCGCAGCATGTGAGCGGCGTCATGGCGGCCATCGAATACGCCGTCACCGCGCTCAAGGTGCAGCACATCGTCATCTGCGGCCATTCCGACTGTGGCGCCATGAAGGCTTTGCAGAATCCGGCGGCATTGAAAGGCAAGCCGTCGGTCGAGCAATGGCTGAAGCATGCCGATGTCGCCCGCTACGTCGTTGCCGAGAACCGACCCACGATCCAGGGCGAGGAGGGCCTGCGTTACCTCACCGAGGAAAACGTCGTCGGCCAGCTCGAACACCTGCGGACGTTGCCCGCCGTGGCCGCCGCCATGGCCAACGGCAGCCTGCGTATCCACGGCTGGATCTACGACATCGCGAAGACCGAGATCACCACCTTCGATCCGGTCGAGGGCCGCTTCCGCCCGCTGGTGGCTGGCGACGCGAGCGTGCCCGATGCGACTCCGCATGCACGCTTCTCCACGCCGCTGCCGGTGGCTTCCGCCGCTTAAAGGATCGCCAGTCATGCGTGCTTACTTCTCCCAGGGCCTCTTTGGCCGCGACCTCCTAGGATCGGTGGTCGTTTTTCTTGTCGCGTTGCCGCTATGCATGGGTATCGCCATCGCGTCGGGCATGCCGCCCAGCGCGGGGCTGATCACCGGCATCGTTGGCGGCATCGTCGTGGGTGCCATCGCCGGTTCGCCGCTGCAAGTCAGCGGACCGGCGGCGGGCCTCGCGGTCCTGGTGTTCGAACTGGTGCGCGAGCACGGCGTGGCGGCCCTCGGCCCCGTCGTGCTCCTTGCCGGTCTCATCCAGATCGTCGCGGGCCTCTGCCGTGTCGGTGTCTGGTTCCGGATGACATCCCCGGCGGTGGTCGCTGGCATGTTGTCGGGTATCGGCATCCTCATCGTCGCTTCGCAGTCGCATGTGTTGATCGATGCGATTCCCAAGGCCCGCGGGCTGGAGAACTTCGCCGCGTTGCCGGCGGCGTTGTGGGAATCGGTGACGGGTGCGGATGAAGGGCAGGCGCCGGTCGCGCTGCTGATCGGCCTGGGCACGATCGCCATCATGCTCGGCTGGGAAAAGCTTCGTCCGGCGAAACTGCGTTTCATCCCGGGCGCGCTTCTGGCCGTGGTGGCGATGACCGCCGCGGCGCAGTTCGGAGCCCTCGACGTGAAGCGGGTGGACGTACCGGCGAACCTGTTCTCCGCGGTGACGCTACCTAGCTTCGGTAACCTCTTCGGCGTGTTCGATGTCACGATGCTGGTCGCCGCGGCGACGTTCGCCTTCATCGCCAGCGCCGAGACCCTGCTATCGGCTGCCGCTGTGGACCGCATGCACAACGGTGCACGCACGCATTACGACCGGGAACTGACCGCGCAAGGCGTGGGTAACCTCATCTGCGGCTTCCTCGGCGCGTTGCCGATGACGGGTGTGATCGTGCGCAGCGCGGCCAACGTGCAGGCCGGTTCGGCCACGCGCATGGCGGCGATTCTGCATGGCGTGTGGTTGCTCGCGTTCGTCATGCTGTTGCCCTGGTTGATGCGCATGACGCCGGTCTCCTGCCTGGCGGGCATCCTCGTCTACACGGGCGTGAAAATGGTCAATCCGCAGCAGATCAAGAGCCTTGCCGCGTATGGCAAGGGCACCGCGGCCGTCTATGTCGCGACCACGGTCGCCATCGTCGCCACGGACCTGCTCACCGGCGTGATCATCGGCTTCGGCCTCTCGCTGTTCCGCCTGGCCCTGCTGTCGTCGAAGCTGAAGATGGACGTGAAGCATCACGACGAACCGGGTACCGCCACGCTGCATCTGGAAGGCTCGGCCACCTTCCTGAAGGTGCCGTCGATGGCGCGCACGCTGGAACGCATCCCACCGAACACGCGCCTGTCGGTGATGATGGATCGCCTGCACCATGTCGACCAGGCGTCGCTGGAACTGCTGCGCGAATGGGGCAGCAATGCGTCGAAGCGCGGCTGCGAACTGATCGTGGACTGGAAGGAACTGAACCGCCGGGTGGAGGGTTCGAGGCAACCTGCCTGAGTCATGAGGGGCCCGGTCCTGATGAGGGAACCGGGCCTCATGAGGGAACCGGGCCTCATGAGGGAGCCGGGCCTCATGAGGGAGCCGGGCCTCATGAGGGAACCGGGCCTGATGAGGGAACCGGGCCTGATGTAGGGGCCGGGCCTGATGTAGGGGCCGGGCTTAATGTGGGAGCCGCTTCAGCGGCGATGGGTGCTTGCGGCAGGCTGGCCCGCTGCCGCGGGATCGCCGATGAATCGGCTCCCACACTTAGAGCCCACACCTACATCCACAGCCACACCTGCAGCTACAGCCACAGTTACAGTTACAGCTGCAGCTACAGCCACAGCCTCGCCCACACCTGGCCGGTGCGCGTATCAGGCGGCTTTTGTCTTCTGCTTGTACGCGCACAGGTCGACGATCGGGCACGCCGGGCACTCTGGTTTGCGCGCCTTGCAGATGTACCGCCCGTGCAGGATCAGCCAGTGGTGTGCGTCCTGGATGAATTCCTTCGGGATCACTTTCTCGAGCTTGTCTTCCACCTTTCGCACGTCCGGTCCCGGGGCCAGCCCCGTGCGGTTGGCGACACGGAAGATGTGCGTGTCGACGGCGATGGTCGGTTGTCCAAAAGCGGTGTTCAGCACAACGTTGGCTGTCTTGCGACCCACGCCGGGCAGTTCCTCGAGCGCTTCGCGCGATGCAGGCACTTCGCCGGCATAGCGGTCGACGAGGATCTGACTCATGGCGATGAGGTTCTTCGCCTTGGTGTTGTAAAGGCCGATCGTGCTGATGTAGCCCTTCAACTTCTCCAGCCCGAGCTTGAGGATCTTCTGTGGCGTGTTCGCCACGGGAAAGAGTTTGCGCGTGGCCTTGTTCACGCCGACATCGGTGGCCTGGGCGGAAAGCGCGACCGCGGCCAGCAACTCGAATGGCGTGGTGTATTCCAGTTCCGTTTTCGGATGCGGGTTCAGCTCGCGCAAGCGGGTGAACATCTCGACCACATCGGCCTTCTTCACGGTGCGTCCTTCTTCCTGGCCTTGGCCCGGGCAAGCGCCTCGAGCACGGCATTGCGTGCGGCGGGCGCCGCGACATCCACTTTACTGGCGGCAAGCTGGCGTTCGCGCGCGTCGCGCTCACGCGCGAGGCGCCGTTCCCTGTGCTGGAAGCGCGCGCGTGCCGCATCGGCATGGGCCCGATCGTCCACCTGTGCCAACGGCATGGGATCGAGCACGATGCAGTCCACGGGGCAGGCGGGTACGCAGAGTTCGCAGCCGGTGCAAAGATCGGCGATCACCGTATGCATGACCTTGGACGCGCCGACGATGGCGTCGACAGGACATGCCTGGATGCACTTCGTGCAACCGATGCAGTCCGCTTCGACGATGCGTGCGAGCGTGCGTGGCTTTTCGACACCGCACGAAGGATCGAGCGGAACAATGGCGCGGTCGAGCAGGGCTGCCAGGCGCGCGATCCCGGCGGCGCCACCGGGCGGGCAGCGATCGATACCGGCATCGCCGGTGGCGATCGCTTCCGCGTAGGGGCGGCATCCATGGAAACCGCACTGCTCACACTGGGTCTGTGGGAGCAGGTCGTCGATCCGGTCGGCGAGCGTTGGCGTCATGGCTGGCGCGGCCGGCCGGGATCTTCAGCGAACGGTAGCGCCCGGCGCCGCACCCTGGTCGGCGTCGAGCAGGAACAGGTCCGAGCCGCCGTCACCGGCGGACAGGATCATGCCCTCGGAGAGGCCGAAGCGCATCTTGCGCGGGGCCAGGTTGGCGATGAACACGACGTTGCGGCCGATGAGTTTCTCCGGCTCGCCATACGCGGCGCGGATGCCCGAGAAGATCTGGCGTTTGCCGAGCGGACCACCGTCGAGTTCGAAGCGCAGCAGCTTGTCCGAGCCGTCGACGAACTCGCAGGCCAGCACCTTGCCGACGCGCAGGTCGAGCTTGGCGAAGTCGTCGATGGAAATGGTGGCGGTCTCGGTGGTGGCGGCGTCGGTCATGGGCTTCGGTGCTTCTTTGGTTTTCTTGGCGGGCTTGGCATCCGCGGCGGCGGCCTTGGCCTGTTCCGCGGGCGAGAGGGATTCTTTCGAGGCGTCGATCATGGCTTCGATCTTTTTCGGATCGAGCCGGCCGAACAACGGCGAGAAGGCGTTGACGGTGTGGCCGAACAGCTCGCGGCGCGCATCCGCGAACGTCGCGATGGGCGCACCGAGGAAGGCTTCGGCCGCGGTCACGGTGATCGGCAGGATTGGCTTCAATAGGCCGGACAGCAGGCGAAACGCGTTGATGGCGAACGAGCACACCTGCTGCAGTTCGTCGCGACGCGCTTCATCCTTGGCGATGACCCATGGCGCCTTGGCGGCGATGTAGCCGTTGACGGCGTCTGCCATGGCAACGAAGCGGCGCGACACTTCCGCGAATTCGTCGGCCTCGTAGACGCCTTCGATGCCGTCGTACTGCGCGAGGAGTTCGCGCCACAGCGCGCAGGCCTCGTCGTCGAAACGGTCGGAAAGCCTGCCCGCGAAATGCGTGTGCAGGAAGCCCGCCGTACGGCTGGCGATGTTCGCCCACTTGCCGACCAGGTGCGAGTTGACGCGCTCCTCGAACGATTTGAGGTCGAGGTCCACGTCGACCGGCTGCGGGCCGAGCATCGTGGCGAAGTAATAGCGCAGGGCTTCCGGATCGAGGCCCGAATCCAGGTAGGTGCGCGCCTGGATGAAGGTGCCGCGCGACTTGGACATCTTCGCGCCGTTGACGGTGAGGTATCCGTTCACATGCAGCGCGGTGGGCGTACGCATGTTCGCGCCATGCAGCATCGCCGGCCAGAACAGGCCGTGGAAATTGATGATGTCCTTGCCGACGAAGTGGTGCATCTCGGCGGTGCTGTCCGTGCCGAGGAAGTCGTCGAAGCGCAGCCCCGTGCGTTCGCACAGCGCCTTGAACGAGGCGAGATAACCCACCGGCGCGTCGAGCCACACGTAGAAGAACTTGCCCGGCGCGTCGGGGATCGGGAAGCCGAAGTAGGGCGCGTCGCGTGAGATGTCCCAGTCGCGCAGCCCGCCATCGAGCCATTCCGCCAGCTTGGCGACGACACCGCTGTTCGCCACCGGCTTGCCGTCGGTGAGCTTGCCGGCGAACCAGTCGCGCAGCAGGGTCTCGAACTTGCCCAGCTCGAAGAAGTAGTGCTCGGAATCGCGCAGGATCGGCGTCGCGCCGGACATCACCGAATACGGGTTGATGAGGTCCGTCGGTGCATAGGTGGCGCCGCAGTTCTCGCAGTTGTCACCGTACTGGTCCGGCGTGCCGCAGTTGGGGCAGGTGCCCTTGATGTAGCGGTCCGGCAGGAACATGTCGCGCTCGGGATCGTACAGCTGCTGGATGTCGCGGCGGGCGATGAAGCCGGCGTCGCGCAGGCGCGTGTAGATCGCCGTCGCCAGATCCTGGTTCTCGGGCGAATGGGTCGTGTGGTACTGGTCGTAGCTGAAATGGAAGTCGGTGAAATCCGCTTCGTGGCTCGCACGAATGCCCGCGATGTAATCCTCGGGCGTCTTCCCGACCTTCTCGGCAGCGAGCATGATCGGCGTGCCGTGCGCATCTTCGCCGGCCACGTACCAGACCTCGTTACCCTGCATTCGCTGCGCCCGCGCCCAGATGTCGGCCTGGATATAGCCGAGCATGTGGCCCAGGTGGAGCGGGCCATTGGCGTAGGGAAGAGCGTTGGTGACGAGGATGCGACGGGCCATGGGGATCGGGTCGGCTTCAGGACCCGGGATTATGGCATGGGCGCTGCGGGAGCGAGCCTTGCCCGCGACGCCGTGGGAGCCTGGCGCGGCAGGCTCCCATTCCTGCATGGCGTTGTCGCTGGCTTACTCCGCGCGCTGCCATTCCTGGCTACGGCCGATCAGCGAAAAGCCGATGAAGCCGTGGACGTCGAGCTTGTTGCCGCCGTCGATGAGCTTGATGGTGACCTTGTAGATCTTGCCCTTGGACGGATCGAGGATCTGCCCGCCGGACCACTCGTCGCCGTCCTTCTTCAGGCCCCACATGATCGTCATGCCTTCGATGGGCTTGTTCTTCCGCTCGCCGTCGCACTTCTTGCAGACAGGGTGGACGTCATTCGGGTCGTCCGGCTTGAGCACCTGGAGCACCTTGCCCTCGAGCAGGCCACCATTCTCGGTGATCTCCACGATGGACTTCACCTGGTGGGTCTCGTCGTCGATGGTCTTCCACTTGCCCACCGGGCTGTCGTTGGCGGCCAGGGCGGGGAGGGCGCTCGCGGCGAAGGCGAGGGCAAAGGCAGTGCGGATCAAAGGCTTCATAGGCTTGCGGGCTCCCCATACGGTCAGGTACGGCCGGAGCCTGACGACCGCCGTGTCGGCCGTCAAGCTGCATCGCGGTAGGGGGCATCGGCCCGGCGTGGCGGGCCAAGCTGGCATAATGGGCGATCTTCGATTTTCCTCACGTCGTAACCCATGACCCAGGTCAGTGAAACCCTCGTTCGCGGCATCCTCGACCGCGTGATCGACCCCCATTCCGGCCAGCCGCTGAGCGCCTCCATCCGCGCTGTCGGCGTGGACGGGGAGCGGGTTTCGGTCGATATCCAGCTCGGCTACCCGGCCACGGGCTACGTCGAGCAGGCGGCCGCCGAGGCCAAGGCCGCCCTCGAAGCGGAATCCGCCATCGCCGTGGCCGCCGTCTCGGTCAGTTGGCGGGTGCACGCGCACAAGGTGCAGGGCCAGCTGGCGCCGCTTCCCGGGGTCAAGAACATCGTCGCCGTGGCCTCCGGCAAGGGCGGCGTGGGCAAGTCCACGGTGTCCGTGAACCTGGCCCTCGCCCTGGCCGCCGAGGGCGCCACGGTCGGTATCCTCGATGCGGACATCTACGGCCCGAGCCAGCCGCGCATGCTGGGCCTCAGCGGCAAGCCGGGCTCGCCCGACGGCAAGAGCATCATCCCGATGCGGGCCCACGGCCTGCAGGCGATGTCGATCGGCCTGCTGATCGAGGAAGACACGCCCATGATCTGGCGTGGTCCGATGGCCACCCAGGCACTGATGCAGTTGCTGACCGACACCCGCTGGGAAGAACTCGACTACCTCATCATCGACCTGCCACCGGGCACGGGTGACATCCAGCTCACCCTGTCGCAGAAAGTGCCGGTGTCCGGGGCGGTCATCGTCACGACGCCGCAGGACATCGCGCTGCTGGACGCCCGCAAGGCGCTGGGCATGTTCCGCAAGGTGGAGGTGCCGGTGCTCGGCGTGGTGGAGAACATGGCCACCCACGTCTGCTCGAACTGCGGCCACGAAGAGCACATCTTCGGCCACGGTGGCGGCGCGCGCATGGCGGAGCAGGCCGGCATCGCCTTCCTTGGCGAGCTTCCGCTGGATATCCGCATCCGCCAGCAGGCTGACGACGGCAAGCCCACCGTGGCCGCCATCCCCGATTCCGATCTCGCCGCGCGCTATCGCGCCATTGCCCGCAGCACCGCCGCGAAGCTTTCGCTGCAGGCGCGGAACAAGGCGATTTCCTTCCCCAAGATCGTCATCCAGAACACGTAAGTAGCGTGTTCGACGGCGTTCCTATACCTTTCCGGCTCCAGCGAGGGAGACAGTAAGTGAGCATCAAGTCCGACAAGTGGATTCGCCGCATGGCCGCCGAACACGGCATGATCGAGCCGTTCGCCCCTGGCCAGGTCAAGGAGCGCGACGGCCACCGGCTGGTGTCGTATGGCACGTCCAGCTACGGCTACGACGTCCGCTGCGCCGACGAGTTCAAGGTGTTCACGAACATCAATTCCACGATCGTCGATCCGAAGGCGTTCGACGAGCGCAGCTTCGTCGACATCAAGTCGGACGTCTGCATCATCCCGCCGAATTCCTTCGCCCTGGCACGCACCGTTGAGTACTTCCGCATTCCGCGCAAGGTGCTCACGATCTGCCTCGGCAAGAGCACGTATGCGCGCTGCGGCATCATCGTGAACGTGACCCCGCTCGAGCCGGAGTGGGAGGGCCACGTGACCCTGGAGTTCTCCAACACCACCCCGCTGCCCGCAAAAATCTACGCTAACGAAGGCGTGGCGCAGATGCTCTTCCTCGAGTCCGACGAGGAGTGCGAAGTGTCCTACGCCGACCGTGGCGGCAAGTACCAGGGCCAGCGCGGCGTCACGCTGCCAAGCACCTGAACGGCCTTCACGTCGCAGACGCGCGCGACATCCGCGCGCGGTAAACTTGCCTCCTTCCACGCCCGACCGAATGCACGGAGACACCCGCATGATCCGACTTTCCACCCTGATGCGCCGCACTGCCGCAGCGATGTTCCTCGCCAGCATGCTGGTGCTCACCGGCTGCCACATGTTCGGTGGCGGCACGAAGAACGATCACGTGTCGACCGAGCAGGCCAAGTTCGACGTCACGATCAAGGCTTACAAGAGCGGCCAGTTCATCGTTGACGGCGCGGTGCTTTCCGCCGCCGACACGGGTAGCCACTTCGCCTACCTGAAGGACCAGGGCAAGCTGCCGAAGACGGTACTCGTGCTGCCCAGCGACGATTCGAAGATCCGCGACAACCACCTGGGCTTCCTGGCCCGCATGCAGCTGGATTACGGCTTTGCCGTGTACTACGACAAGAAGGGCGAACTGGTTCGCCTGAACGCCGTGGAAGAAAACGCCCGCCAGCTGGAAGACACCCCGCACAAGGCAGCCCTCCCGGATCGCATGCAGGGCAAGGAAGCGTCCAGCGGCGCCTACGACCCGCAGAACCAGGGCCAGCAGGGCTACTAAGCCAGGCTGATCGAAAAACCCGGTCGCGACCGCCTCAGGCGGATCGCGACCGGGTTTTTTTTCGTTCCTGTGGGAGCCGCTTCAGCGGCGATACGACCTAGCGACAACCCCGCCCAACCGCCCCTTCAAGGCCTCCACCCGTTCCTCAGCCTCCCCGTCGCCATACGCTTCCGCCTTCCCATGGCCCCACACAGGCCCAGGCCACGCGGCATCCCCTTCAACGCGCGCCACGACATGCACGTGCAGCTGCCGCACGATGTTGCCCAGGGCACCGATGTTGAGCTTGTCGCACGGTGCCACCGCGCGCAGCGCGGCACCGGCGGCATCCACCTCGCGCCAGAGCGTCTCGCGCTCGTTCGCCGTCAGGTCGGCGACTTCCACCATCCCTTGCCGCCGCGGCACCAGCACCAGCCAGGCGTAGCGGCGATCGCGCATCAACAGCACACGGCACAAGGAAAGGTCGCCGACGACGAACGTGTCGCCGGCGAGGCGCGGATCGAGTTCGAACCCTTCGCTCACTTCAGTTCGCGGGCGAAGAAGGCGAGGGTGCGTTCCCAGGCGAGTTTCGCACTGGGTTCGTCATAGCTGGCGCGCACGTCGCAGTTGAAACCGTGGTCCGCCGGGTAGACCCAGGTGTCCATGTCGGGCTTCAGTTCGCGATGCTTTTCGACCATGTCGGGCGGGATGGAGTGATCGCGCTCGCCGAAGTGGAAAATCACGTTGGCCTTCGCGGGCTCCGACAGGAAGGGCACGTTACGCGAGCCGTAGTAGCTGGACGAGGGCAGGCCGAGGCGCAGTGCGGCCAGCAGGGCAATCGTGCCACCCCAGCAATAGCCGACCGTCCCAACCTTCACCTTGAAGCGGTCAGCGATCAGGCGGGCAGCGATGCCCACGTCCTGCGTCGGCCGCAACAGGCCCAGTTCGGAGATCAGCTTCACGCCCTTCTGCGTGCCCTCCTGGTCGTAGCCCAGTTCCACGCCCTTTTCGACGGGGTCGAACAGGGCGGGTGCGATCGCGACGTAGCCTTCGGCCGCGAAACGATCGGCGACGCTGCGGATATGCCCGTTCACGCCGAAGATCTCCTGGATGACCACGATGCCGCCCTTGGGCGTACCCGTGGGCTCGGCCAGGTAGGCGTCGATACTTTCGTGCGGGCGGGACGTGTCGAGGATCAGGGTGTGGCCCATGGGGCGGGTCTCCGGAGAGGGTGAGAAAGGTCCGCTAAGATTAACCGGGAGTCCGTATCCGAGTCGTGCCCGAATGGGGCGTAGCTAAGCGAATCTAAACGCGTGTAACGTTAGCTTTTTGCCCGGGCGTGGACAGTAGCATTTCTTCTCCAAGGGCCCGACTCTTGTCGCGCCGGCTCAGGGCATGGTTACGCCTTTTATTATCAGGGGGAGGAGCAATGAAGACATGGCTTGTCATCGTCGGCGTCTGGCTCGCGGCTGTTGGGCCGGGGCACGCTAACGATCTGCAGGACGCACTTGACGCGCAGCTCAAGGCAAACGCGTTGGGTCATGGGATTCCGGCCCAGGCGGTACGCGTAAGCCACAATGATGAACTCATCTACGAAGGGACCACGGGGACGACGGTCCTCGGCGGCGGCAAGACGATCACTCGGGAAACGCCATTCCCCATCTATTCGGTGAGCAAGCTGTTCACCAATACGCTGGTCCTTCAGCTTGCGGAAGAGGGCAAGATCGACCTGACCGCACCTGCCTCGCGTTATGTCCCGAGCCTCCCCGATGCATGGCGTTCCATTCGCGTCGAGCAGTTCATGAACCATGTGACGGGTTTGCCGAACTTCTTTGATCCGCAGCACATGGACCGGCCGTTTCCGCCGACACTCGATGCGGCCTTCGCTGCCGTAAGCAAAATGCCTGTCACGTCGGCGCCTGATGTACAGACGCGCTACTCGGGAACGAACTATCTCGTCCTCGAGGCGGTTCTTCAGAACGTAACGCACACGTCGTACCGGACCTTGGTCGACGAGCGGATCATCCGGCGTCTGAACTTACGCCACACCTCGCTGGATATATCGCACCCGCCCGCCGGCATGGTCGAGAGTTACCACGCGGAAAACGGTCGTGCCCTTGTCGACCCGCCGGTGAACTGGCCTGATTACGCCATTGCCCAGGGATGCATTGTCTCGACCCTGGCAGACGTGGATGCGTTCATGTCCGCCATCGCCAACGGGAAGCTCGTCTCGAAAGCAGCGTTACTGAAACACTGGCATCCCTACCAGTTCTCCAATGGCAACCAGGGTGGCTTTGCATCCGGTTGGGACTACGGTGAAGAAGGGCACTGGCATGAGGTGGGCCACGATGGCGGCACCAAGGTTCGCGTTCGAATCCTGTACGGCGCAAACCTGGACGATCACTACGTCATTACCTACCTGACCAACGGAAACCGCGATGACGTATGGTCGGGGACCCTGGTCAATACAGTTCAGGTTATCGCCGTACCGCGCTGATTGCCGTCTAAGGATGACTGGAGAATTGCCACATGCCGATCAAGTTCGTGCAGCCGCAGGTACCTCGCTTCTTCCGGAAACTGGCGGTCCTTGCATTCGTTGCCTTTTCGATTCCGATGGCGTCGGCTGCTGACGCGGCTACCGACAATTCGTCTTGGGAAAACAACCTTCGCCCCGCGATCGTGGAAGCCGGCCGCCCCGTTCCGCACTGGTCGCTTAACGAACGGATGGCCTACTACCACATCCCCGGCCTTGCCATCGCGGTGCTGCGCGATGGCAAGGTATGGCAGGTGAAGGGATACGGGCTTCGGGAAGCTGGCACGAATGACAAAGTCGATGGCGATACGCTGTTCTCGGCGGGCTCGATCAGTAAGGTAGCGAC
>DATNJP010000492.1:0-7250 GCA_035603855.1 Luteibacter sp.
ACCCGCGGCGATGATCGCGACCAACACCACCAGCAAGGTGACACGCCAGAGGGCGATGCCGCGCACTTTCATCGATCGGAATCCTTGGGACCGGAGGACGGGGGCAACCCGATATCGCGCCAGTGCGCCTGCAAGGCGCGGGTGACGGGGCCGGGCTGCCACGAGCGGGTGGCGAACACCCGAACGGGCAGCATGCCGCGAACGGCGGACGTGAGGAAGACCTCGTCGGCCTCGACGAGTCGAGCCAGGTTCATCCGCGCCTCGGCGACGTCACGCACGGCGAGGATTTCCGCCCGCGCGACGCCGGCCACGCCGCAACGATCCACGGGCGGCGTGACGAGTTTCCCGTCGAAGACCGC
Organism: Luteibacter sp.; assembly: GCA_035603855.1. GTDB lineage: Bacteria > Pseudomonadota > Gammaproteobacteria > Xanthomonadales > Rhodanobacteraceae > Luteibacter. Next base: position 360 of record DATNJP010000492.1, read on the forward strand.
GAACAGGTTCGCCGCGGTGGCGCAGACGACGTGCCCCGCCATGTCCAGCATCAAGCCCTCGTTGATGGCGGAGTCGTCCCACTCGGCCCGGGCCATCACCTGCTCCAGCCGGTTGAGATGTTTCAACCCCGCGAGCAAGGGCTGCTCCGCGAGGCGCGTGTCGCACACGCGAACCACGATGCCTTCATCGTGCAGCCGCCGGTCGAGTGCGAGCGCGGCGACGGAAACGACGACGGTCAGAACAGGTGACGCCGGAGGCGCATAGCCACGCATGCCCGTGCCACGCGTCAGCGTGATGCGTGCCACCGCATCGTCGAGGCCTTCGGAAAGCCGCAGCACTTCGTCATGCAGGGCATCGGTATCCGGCAGCGGCAAGCACAACCGTTCGCCACCATGGCGAAGGCGCGCCTCGTGCCGCGACCATAGCGGAACGCGCCCGTCGATCACGCGCAGCGTTTCAAACAGGCCATCGCCATAGGTGAAGCCGCGGTCCGCGACGGATACGCGATCCGCATCGATGAAGTCGACGGATATCCGCGCCGTCATGTCGCGCCGAACACGCGCAAAAGGCCGCGTGCCTTGGCCCGCGTTTCATCCAGTTCCTTCTCGGGAACCGAATCGGTGACGATGCCGGCGCCCGCGCGCAACGACACCTGCGTGCCTTCGACGGCCAGCGTGCGGATCAGGATGTTCAGGTCCATGTCGCCATTGTCGTCGAGATAACCCAACGCTCCCGTGTAGGCACCGCGCGGCTCCTGCTCGAGCGCGCCGATGATTTCCATGCAGCGCACTTTCGGACATCCCGTGATCGTGCCGCCGGGGAACGTCGCGGCGATCACCTGTCCCGGCGTCACGCCCGCGCGAGCGTGGCCCCGCACGTTCGACACGATGTGGTGAACGTGCGCATAGCTCTCCACCACCATGAGCTCGTCGACCTTCACGCTGCCCGGCACGCATACGCGGCCCAGGTCGTTGCGCTCGAGGTCGATCAGCATCACGTGCTCGGCGCGCTCCTTCGGATGCGTGGTCAATTCGCGAATGCGCTCGGCATCGTCGTCGCCCGCCACGCGCGGGCGCGTACCGGCGATGGGACGTGTCTGCAGGATGCCATCGCGCGATTCGACCAGGCGCTCCGGCGACGAACTGACGATGGCCCAGCCCGGCTGTTGCAGAAGGCCGGCGAAGGGCGCTGGATTCGCATGGCGCAATGCCTGCATGAGCCCCGCCGGCGTCGGCGCTTCGGCGAAGGTGGCCGTCCAGCGACGCGACAGGTTCACCTGGAAGACATCGCCGGCGCGCAGGTGTTCATGCACGCGGTGCACGCCTTCGAGGAAGCGTGACGGTTCGTCCTCATCCACGGCGAGGGGCGCGTGGAACGAAAGATCGGGTGGCGTCGATTCAATGTCGGCGGCCAGGATGTCGAGCCACGGCTCGGCGCCCTCCTCCGCGACAAGAATCGTGCGCTGCTCCACATGGTCGACGATGACGGCCGCGGGCGAGCGCAAGGCGAACGCCACGGGAGCGGTGCCGCGCGTGAGTGGCAAGCGCAGGCTCGGCTCGATCTGGCCCACCAGTTCGTAGCCCAGATAAACCACCCAGCCACCATGGAACGGCAGGCCGTCATCGACGCGCGGGCGACGCTCCGCGGACCACGCGGCGTCGAGCGCGTCGAGAAAGTTGCCGGGCACGCTGTGCCCCAGCGCATCGCGGGTCACGCCATCGGCGGAAAGCGTCAGCGACGCATCGCCGGCGACGAAAAGCATATCGAAGCGGGACTGCGGCGTGCCGGTGACGGCACTGGCCAGGAGCGCGACATAGCGCTCCGGATACGACGCGGCCGGCGCGAGGAGATCGCGCCGGCCGGCCAGGGTTCGCGTGACGAAAGCCAACGCGTCAGGCGCGACGGAAGATCAGCGTGCCGTTGGTGCCGCCGAAACCGAACGAGTTCGACATCACGACATCGAGGTTCGCCTTTTCCGCCTTGTTCGGAACGAGGTCCATGCCCAGCGCGGCGACTTCCGGATCGACGTTCTCGAGGTTCATCGTCGGCGGCATGATGCCGTCGCGGATCGCCAGGATCGAGAAGATCGCTTCCACGCCGCCAGCGGCACCGAGCAGGTGACCGGTGACCGACTTGGTGGAGCTGACCGCGAACTCGCCCTTCTTCGTGGCGTGGTCGCCGAACACGTTGCGGATGGCCTTGGCTTCGCCCAGGTCGCCCACCGGCGTCGACGTGCCGTGCGCGTTCACGTACTGCACCTGCGACGGCTGCAGGCCGGCGTCGTGCAGCGCGTTGCGCATGGCCAGTTCGGCACCGTCGCCGCTCGGCGCGGTGATGTGGTACGCGTCACCGCTCATGCCGAAGCCGACGAGCTCGGCCAGGATGTTCGCGCCGCGCGCCTTGGCGAATTCGTATTCCTCGAGCATCAGCATGCCCGCGCCATTCGACAGCAGGAAGCCATCGCGACCTTCATCCCACGGACGGCTGGCGTGCGTCGGATCGTCGTTGCGCGTGGACATGGCCTTGGCCGAGCAGAAGCCCGCCATCGCCGTCGGCGTCGTGGCGAATTCGGCACCGCCGGCCAGCATCGCATCGGCGTCGCCGTACTGGATAAGGCGCATGGCCATGCCGATGTTGTGCGCGGCCGTCGTGCAGGCCGAGACCAGCGCGATGTTCGGGCCTTTCAGGCCGTGGTAGATCGAAAGATTGCCCGCGACCATGTTGATGATCGAGCTCGGTACGAAGAACGGCGAGACCTTGCGCGGGCCCTTCTCGGCCAGCTCGATCGACGTAGCCTCGATGGTGTGCAGTCCACCGATGCCCGCACCGGCGGCGACACCGATGCGACCGGCGTTCTCTTCCGTCACGGTCAGACCGGAAGCGCGCAACGCATGCGTGCCGGCGACGATGCCGTAGTGGATGAACGGATCCATCCGCTTGAAGTCCTTCGCGATCGAGCGGCGCTCGTCCTCGGGCGCATCGACGCCCGCGAAGTAAGCCTCGACCGCGTCGAAGTCACGCACTTCGCCCGCAATCTTGGTGGCATAGGCGGTGGGATCGAAGTCGGTGACAGGGCCGATGCCGCTGTTGCCTTCGACGACATTCTTCCAGGCGGTGGCAAGATCGTTGCCGACCGGCGAGATGATACCCATGCCGGTCACTACCACACGTCGCTTACTCATGCGTTCTCATCCTTCACTTGTTCCGCGCAAACCATACGCGGGCGCAGGTTGCGTTAGACGCAAACGAAAACTGCGCCATGAGGCGCAGCTTCCGTGTCGCTCGGAGATCGACGGGAGGCGACGCCTCCGATCGACAACCAGTCGCTCGATCAGGCCTTGACGTGGGCCTTGATGTAATCGACCGCCTGCTGGACCGTGGTGATCTTTTCCGCTTCTTCGTCCGGGATCTCGCACTCGAACTCTTCTTCAAGAGCCATCACGAGCTCGACGGTATCCAGCGAATCGGCGCCCAGATCGTCCACGAACGACGCGTTGGTGGTGACTTCATCTTCCTTGACGCCCAGCTGCTCGACGACGATCTTCTTGACGCGTTCTTCGATGGTGCTCATGTTGCCTTTACCTCCCGAGGGAAAAATCCGGCGGCATTGTAGTGGCTAAGGACCGGGCCCGCCAACACACCGCCGTCACGTGGATGACGCCCGGTTTTTCTTAAGCCGGACGCGAAATGACGATTGTCTCTCAAAAACGGCCCGGTGGCGACTGCCACCTGCCTACTTCATCAGGGCATGTACATGCCGCCGTTGACGTGAAGGGTCTCACCGGTGATGTATTTGGCGGCCGGCGAGGCAAGGAAGGCCACGGCCTCGGCAATATCTTCCGATTCGCCCAGATGACCCAGGGCGATGCCCGACAGCAGCGCCGTACGCTGCTCTTCGGGCAGGGCGCGGGTCATGTCGGTATCGATGAAACCCGGCGCCACCACGTTCACGGTGATGCCGCGCGAACCAATCTCACGGGCCAGCGATTTCGAGAACGCGATGATGCCGGCCTTGGCGGCGGCGTAGTTGGCCTGCCCGGGGTTGCCGGTGACGCCGACAACCGAGGCGATGCTGATGATGCGGCCCTTGCGTGCCTTCATCATCCCGCGCATCACGCCCTTCGACGTGCGGAAAACCGACGTCAGGTTGGTCTCCATGATCGCGCTCCAGTCCTCTTCCTTCATGCGCATGAGGAGCTGGTCGCGGGTGATGCCCGCGTTGTTCACGAGGATCGAGATGGCACCTGCTTCCTTGGCGATGCCGTCGATGAGGGATTCGATCGCCGCGGCGTCGGTCACGTCCAGGACGCGGCCATGGCCGCCATGGGCGGCGAGGCGCTCACCAATGGCCTTGGCGCCGGCTTCGCTCGTGGCGGTGCCGAACACGGTGGCCCCGAGCGCCGCGAGACGGTCGGCGATGGCGGCGCCGATACCACGGCTGGCACCGGTGACGAGGGCGATTTCGCCCTTCAGGGACTGGGTCATGGGGAATGTCCTGTCTGAATTCTGTGGAAGATCACGCGGAGGCCGGGGCCAGCGCCGCATCGAGGTCGGCGGGCGTGCCGATGGCCTTGCCGTCGATCGACTTGTCGATGCGCTTGATGAGGCCGGACAGGACCTTGCCCGGTCCGCACTCGAGTGTCTGGACGATTCCTGCCGCGGCGAGCGCCTGGACGCATTCGGTCCAGCGCACGGGGAGGTAGAGCTGGCGCATCAGCGCGCCACGGATGTCTTCGATGGAAGCGTGCACCTTCGCATCGGCGTTCTGCACGACCGGAATGGAGGGCATGCTCCAGGAAAGGGCATTCATCCGCTCGCCGAGCGTGTCCGCGGCATCGCGCATCAGCATGCAATGCGAGGGCACCGAAACGGCAAGCTTCACGGCCTTCTTCACGCCCAGTTCGGCGAGGCGGGCCAGCGCACGATCCACGGCTTCCGCGTGGCCCGCGATCACCAGCTGCCCCGGGGAATTGAAGTTGGCGGGCGAGACCACCTGGCCCTGCGCGACTTCCTCGCACACCTGGGCGATCTGGGCATCGTCGCCGCCGAGGATCGCTGCCATCGCGCCGACGCCCGCGGGGACGGCGGCCTGCATGAGGCGGCCGCGCTCGGCCACGAGGCCGGCCGCATCCTTCAGCGAGAGGGCGCCAGCCGCCACCAGGGCGCTGTACTCACCCAGGCTATGGCCGGAAAGGTAGGCCGGGGTCGCGCCGCCGCGCTTCTGCCAGACGCGCCAGACGGCGACGCTGGCGGCCAGCAGCGCGGGCTGCGTGTTCTCGGTGCTGTTGAGGACGTCCTCGGGGCCGTTCTGGCTGATCGCCCACAGGTCCACGCCCGCGCCCGTCGAGGCTTCATCGAAGGTGGCACGGACTTCGGGATGGGCGGCAGCGAGTTCGGCGAGCATGCCGACGGACTGCGATCCCTGCCCGGGGAAAACGAAGGCGAGCGAGGCGCTGGATGAGGTCATTCGAGACGATTCCGGGACTTCAAACCGCGAATGGTGCCAGCAACGCAGGGGCGATTGCACCATTCGCGGGCGTGTGGAGGCGGGGAATGCCGATTAATACCTCAGCAATGCGGATGCCCAGGTGAAGCCGCCGCCGAAGGCCTCCAGCAGGAGGTTCTGGCCGCGCTGCACCTTGCCCGAGCGCACGGCGTAGTCGAGCGCCAGCGGCACCGAACCCGACGAGGTGTTGGCATGCTTGTCCACCGTGACGATCACGCGGTCCATGGACATGTTCAGGCGCTTGGCCGTGGCCTCGATGATGCGCAGGTTGGCCTGGTGCGGAATCAGCCAGTCGATTTCCTCTTCCTTCATGCCGGCGTCCTCGAGGGTCTCGCCAACCAGGGAATCGAGGGTCTTCACCGCCACCTTGAAGACTTCGCGCCCGAGCATGCTGATGCGCACGCCATGATTCGGGGCATCGCTGAAACCGACCGACACGCCGACCGGATTGAACAGCAGGTGCTTGAACCCGCCGTCGGCGCGCATGCGCGTCGTATAGATGCCGGGTTCGTCCGACGCTTCCAGCACGACCGCGCCGGCACCATCGCCGAACAGCACGCAGCTTTCGCGCTCGGTCCAGTCGACCATGCGGGTCAGCGTTTCCGCACCAATCACCAGGGCCTTTTTCGACTGGCCACTGCGCACGAAGGCGTTGGCCACGCCCAGTGCATAGACGAAGCCCGAACAGGCCGCGTTGACGTCGAACGCCGCGCAACCGTTGGCACCGAGGCGGTGCTGAACGAGGCAGGCGGTGGACGGAAAGATGAGGTCGGGCGTCGTGGTCCCGATGATGATGAGGTCGATCTCGGACGCCTTGACGCCAGCGGCCTCGAGCGCGCGCTGCGCGGCGAGGAAGGCGAGGTCGCCCGTGGTTTCACCGTCCGCCGCGATATGGCGCTCGGTGATGCCGGTACGCGTGCGGATCCACTCGTCGCTCGTCTCGACGATCTTTTCCAGGTCGGCGTTGGTCAGCACTTTGTCGGGAAGTGCGCTGCCGGTACCAATGATGCGGGCGTATTTCAGAACCGTATCCCCGTGCAAGGAAGGATTCGCCCGGACGATGCACGGCCCGGGGCCGGGAAACTGGATGCCACAAACGCAAAACGGCGCGTTACCGCGCCGCCTGCGTTGCGATCTTCCCTAGGAAGGGAAAGATCAGTCTTCGACTTCAACCGCACCGCGGGTGTCGATGACCTTCTTGCCACGGTAGAAGCCATCCTTGGTCACGTGGTGACGCAGGTGCACTTCACCGCTGGTCGGATCGGTCGACAGCTGCACGGTCTTCAGCGCATCGTGCGAACGACGCATGCCGCGGGTGGACGGGGTCTTGCGGCTCTTGGCAACTGCCATGACAAATCTCCAGCGAAATTACTTTATGAGTCCG
>DATNJP010000493.1:0-7775 GCA_035603855.1 Luteibacter sp.
TTTCTGAACCCCAGAAACAACAAAGCCCCGCATCGCTGCGGGGCTTCGTTTATAATTGGTGCCCAAGAGAGGACTCGAACCTCCACGGTTTTACCCGCTAGTACCTGAAACTAGTGCGTCTACCAATTCCGCCACCTGGGCAGGTGTCTCGAAGCAGCAACGCTGCCCCGTGAGCCGCGTAGATTAGGTAGGTCGAGGAAACTTGTCAACGATTTTGCATCCAGGATGTGAAACTATTTCACGTCCCCCTTCAAAGGTCCTTACGTGACGAAGAAAAACAAAGGTTCGGGAGCCGCTTCCGGTCCCCGTAAACGCAAGGCCAGCCGCCCGGGCAAGGCACTGGCCAAGTTCCGCGACCGCCTGCCGCCGCCGGCGGTGGTCGACCCCCACGCCGACCGCGAGGCCCAGCGTTACGATCAGCCGATCCCCAGCCGCGAGGCCATCCTGGCCCTGCTCGAGGAGCGCGGCGAACTGCTGATGGCCGAGGACATCGCCCGCGCGCTCCGCTTGTTCACCGATTACGAGATCAACGCCCTGGATCGCCGGCTCGGCGCCATGGTGCGCGATGGCCAGCTCCTGCGGAATCGCCGCGGCAGCTACGCGCCGGCGCAGAAGCTCAGCCTGATTCCCGGCCGGGTCATCGCCAATGCGGAGGGCTATGGTTTCCTGCGGCCCGACGAGGGTGGGGAAGATCTTTACCTTTCGCCATCGCAGATGCGCAGCGTGCTGCATGGTGACCGCGTGCTGGCCAGCGTGGTCGGCATCGACCGCCGTGGCCGCCGCCAGGGCGCCATCGTGGAAGTGCTGGAACGCCGCTCGCCGCGCCTCGTGGGCCGCGTGGTCGTCGAGAACGGCGTGACCCTGGTCGAGCCGGACGATCGCCGCCTGCACCAAAACATCATGATTCCCGCCGGGCGTGACGCCGGTGCCCGCTCCGGCGAGATCGTCGTCGCCGAGATCACCGATCCGCCGACCCCGCATCGTGGCCCGATGGGTACGATTCGCGCCGTACTGGGTGAGCGCCTGCAGCCGTCGCTCGTCGTGGAAATGGCCATCGCCAGCTACGACCTGCCGAACGAATGGCCGGCGCAGGTCGTGCGCCAGGCCGAGGAAGTGGAACCCAAGGTCACCTCCGAAGAGCGCAAGGGCCGCACGGATATCCGCAAGCTGCCGCTGGTCACCATCGACGGCGAGGATGCGCGTGACTTCGACGATGCCGTTTACGCCGAAGCATTGAAGGGCGGCGGTTTCCGCCTGATCGTTGCGATCGCCGATGTCTCGCATTACGTGCCCATCGGTACGCCGCTGGATGTCGAATCCTACGATCGCAGCACATCGACCTATTTCCCCGGCTTCGTCGTGCCGATGTTGCCGGAGACGCTTTCGAACGGCATCTGCTCGCTCAATCCCAAAGTCGAGCGCCTCTGCATGGTCTGCGACATGGAGATCGACGAGGAAGGCGAGGTCGTTCGCTCGAAGTTCTACGACGCGGTGATGTACTCGCATGCGCGCCTGACCTACAACAAGGTCTGGCAGGCGGTGGGCGAGCGCAATGCCGACGTGCGCGAGGAAATCGCCGATGTGCTGCCGCAGGTGGAAACCCTGCATCGCCTCTACAAGGTCATGGCGAAGGCGCGCAAGCGTCGTGGCGCCATCGACTTCGAAACGCCGGAAGTGAAGTTCCGCCTCGCGCCGTCGGGCGATGTCGTTTCGATGGGTGCCACGGATCGCAACGACGCGCACAAGCTGATCGAGGAATGCATGATCGCCGCCAACGTGCAGGCCGCGAAGTATCTTTCCAAGCGGAAGATCCCGGCACTGTATCGCGTGCATGCACCGCCGCCGGCGGAAAAGTACGAAGACCTGCAGCAGTTCCTGCGCGAGTTCAAGCTGAAGATGCCGCCGGTCGACGAAGTGACGCCGGCCGACTTCTCGGCGTTGCTGAAGAAGGTGCACGATCGCCCCGAGGCCGAGCTGATCCAGTCGGTGCTGCTGCGGGCGCAGAGCATGGCCGTGTACCACCCGGAAAACCAGGGCCACTTCGGCCTGGCGCTGGATGCGTATGCGCACTTCACCTCGCCCATCCGCCGTTACCCCGACCTGCTCGTGCATCGCGCCATCCGTTATGCCCTGACCAAGGGCAAGCCGGCCGATTACACGTACAGCGAAACGCAGATGGCCGCGATGGCCGTGCATTGCTCGCAGCGTGAGCGTCGTGCGGAAGAAGCCGAGCGCGATGTCGACGAGCGCTTCAAGTGCGCGTGGATGGAGAAGCATGTCGGCGAGGAGTTCGCCGGTACGATCACGGGTGTCACGTCGTTTGGCCTGTTCGTCGAACTCGCCGCATCGCGTGTATCCGGTCTCGTGCACGTCTCGCAGTTGCCGAACGACTACTACAAGTTCGATCCCACCCGTCATCTGTTGTCGGGCGAGCGCACCGGTGCCAGCTATCGCCTCGGCGACTACGTGAGCGTGCAGGTGCTGCGTGCGAGCCTGGAAGATCGCAAGATCGACTTCCGCCTCGTCGCCCGTCTGGCCGCATTGCCGAAGCCGCCTCCGCCGGTGCTCGCCGCTCCGGCATCTGCACCGCGCTCGGGTATGGCCGAGGCCGGCAAGGCGTTCGGACGTGCCGCGAAGAAAGCGGTGGGCCGGATCTTCGGCAAGAAAACCAAGGCAGCGGTTGCCGTCGAGCCGGTCGCGGAGCATCATGCGCGGCCCGCACGCCAGGCAGTCCCGGAGACTGAAGCCGCGCCGTTCGCTCGCAAGCGTGCTTCCCAGCCAAGGGGTGCCCAGGCCGTCGAGAACGAGCGGCCGTCGTCGAGGAAGGGAGCCCAGGGTGATTCGGGCCGGTCTTCCTCGAGGAATAACGCAACGAAGAACACGGCGAAGAAGACCGCCGTGACGAAGACGGCGGCCGCCAAGGCGCCGGCGACGCGCGCACCCGCGAAAGCCGCGGCGAAGCGTGCGCCGCGTAAACCCAGGAGCAAGCCGCAAGCATGAGTGAGTCGTGGATCGTTGGCATCAATCCGGTCGAAGGCGCCCTCGCCAACGACCCGGATCGTGTCCGTGAAGTACTGATCGAGCAGAACTCGAAGAATGCCCGCGTCAACGAGATCGCCGCGCAGGCGCGCAAACTTGGCCTGCCGCTGAAGACGGTGGCCAAGGAGCAGCTCGAGAAGCTCGGTGGCGAAGCGCGTCACCAGGGTGTGATCGCGCGCTATGAAACACCGCCCCTGCGTGGCGAGAACGACCTTCCCGCGCTGCTCGATGCGGCGGGGCCGGACGCGCTGGTGCTGGTGCTCGACGGCGTCACCGATCCGCACAACCTCGGTGCCTGCCTGCGCAGTGCCGCCGCGGCGAAGGTCACCGCCGTGGTCGTGCCGAAGGATCGCGCCGTGGGCATCACGCCCACGGTTCGCCGCGCGTCGGCGGGTGGAGCGGATCTGGTGCCGGTGATCGCCGCCACCAACCTGGCGCGTGCCATGCGTCTGCTGAAGGACGCGGGTGTGTGGATCACGGGACTGGATGGCGAAACCGACCAGTCGATCTACGACATCGACCTGAAGGGGCCGGTCGCGCTGGTGATGGGTAGTGAAGGCGACGGCATGCGCCGGTTGACCCGAGACACCTGCGATTTCGTGGCGAAGATCCCGATGCCTGGCGACATGGAAAGCCTCAACGTTTCCGTCGCCACGGGCATCGTCCTGTTCGAGGCGTTGCGTCAGCGAGGAGCCAAGCGATGAATCTGTTCTGGCATGACTGGGCGGGCTTGATCGGTGTCGCCCTGGTGCTGGTGGCGTTCTTCCTGCTCCAGGCGCACAAGCTGTCGGGGCAGGGCTATCCGTACCAGGTGATGAACCTGGTCGGCGCCTTCGGCATCCTGCTTTCGCTGATCTTCGGCACCTTCAATCTCTCGGCGTTCCTGCAGGAAATGGCCTGGTTCCTGATCAGCGTGTACGGCATCGTGCGCGGGGTGAGGGCAAAGAAGGCCGCGGCGGCTCCTGTCCTGTAGGGGTCAGCTGGGGGTTACCTTCCCTGTGTAAAATGGCTGGCGGATCGGCGCAAGGCCGGTCCGCTCGCGGGGACGACCCCGTGACGCGCGATATCTCCGCGGGGACGACCCCGCCTTTGCGGAGCTACTTCCATGTATTGGACTGTTCTCTTTCTTGCCGGTCTTTTCGAGATCGCCTGGGCCGTCGGCCTCAAGTACACCGAAGGCTTCACCCGACTCGTGCCGAGCTTGCTCACCGGCGCGGCGATGGTGGTCAGCATCGTGTTGCTGGCTATCGCGACGAAAAAGCTTCCCCTGGGAACCGCCTATGCGGTGTGGACCGGTATCGGTGCCGTGGGTGCCGTGACGTTGGGAATCGTGCTGTTCGGCGAATCCGCCCAACCGTTGCGGTTACTGTGCGTCGGGTTGATCGTGATCGGGATTCTTGGGCTGAAGCTGACCTCGGCGGTTTGATTCCCCACCTTATTCCCTGATCGTTAAACCTTGTCGCCCTTTACAGGCACACACCGCAGTCTTTCATCGGGGAAATACTGGATTATGGCAACTGTAGCGGCGACAACTCGACCCCAGAGTTGGCAGGACAGGCTTAAGCCGGCGGCATTGTTGCGTTCCCTGCTGGCGCGACGGGGATCCATGCAGGCCCATCTTGGGCCGGAGTGGCGTCTGAGCCTGCGTACCATTCATGAAACCCGGACGATGACGCCGATTCTTCTGACGGATGCGGCAGCCCTCCAGATCATGATCGCCGTACGATCGGCATGCCGTCTCGGTGGCTCCATGGCAGAAGCCGGGGTGTTCATGGGAGGCAGCTCACGCCTGATCTGTGAGGTGAAAGGGCAGGCGCCGCTGCACTTGTTCGATGTATTCGAGACGCAGCAGCAAGCATCTGACGCTTCAGCGGTCGAGGTGCGTGAGCACTTCGGCACGATACACGGAAGCCTCGCCTGGGTTAAAGGAATACTGGCGCCTTACCCGGAAGTGCATTTCCACCCTGGCTTCTTTCCCGACTCCACACAGGGCCTGGAGGGCGAGAAGTTCAGCTTTGTGCACCTGGACATGGATCTGGTTTCAAGCACAAACGACGCATTGGATTTTTTCCTGCCACGGATGCTGACAGGAGGAATCCTGATTGGCGATGACTATTACGACCCGGGCGTGCGTCAATGTTTTGCAGATCATTGCGGCCACGGCGGGTGGACGCTGATAGAGTTGCCGTGGGGTCAAGCCATGGTGATTAAAGTCGGTACTCCGTAGGAGCGCGCCTTGCGCGCGACATCCTTTCGCTAACGCGCCCGGGCCCTGTAGCTCTTGGCCTCAAAGGCTATCGCGCGCAGGGCGCGCTCCTACGGGGGTGCTGCCGCTGGGGCGGATTCCGCTTTATTTCTCGAAATCCGGGTTTGCCGTGGTGTCGCGTTTCGTACGCGGGGCCACCAGCGGTTCGCCGTGGACCACGAACCACACATTCTCCGCGATGTTCGTCGCGTGGTCGCCGATGCGTTCGATGTTCTTCGCCATGAACAGCAGGTGCGTGCACGGCGTGATGTTGCGCGGGTCTTCCATCATGTACGTGAGGAGGGCGCGGAACACGACGGTGTAGGCCTCGTCGAGGTCGGCATCCGACTTCCACACCTGGTATGCCGCGTCGGCATCCTGCTCGTCGTACGCCTTGAGCACGTTGCGCAACTGGTCGGCGGCGAGTTCGGCGAGATTGGCCAAGCCACCGGCGGCGGTGATGGGCGCCACGCGGCTGAGCGGAATGGAGCGCTTGGCTACGTTCGCGGCGTAGTCGCCGATGCGCTCGATGTCCGCGGCGATGCGCAGGGCGGCGAACACATTGCGCAGGTCACCGGCGATCGGCGCGCGCAGGGCCAGCAGGCGGACGACGTCCTGGCTGACTTCCTGCTCGAGCGCATCGAGCGCGTCATCGTTGTCGACCACGCGCTGTGCGGCGCGCTCGTCGCGGCGCTCCACCACGTCGATCGCGGCCTCGAGCTGCGCGACGGCCAGTTCGCCCATGCGGACGATTTCGCCGGTGAGGCGCTTCAGCTCGCCGTCGTAGCTCTTGATGATGTGTTCGTGCGGATTGTTCATCGCGGGACCTCGGAGTAGGGGGCGCTTAGCCGAAACGGCCGGTGATGTAGTCTTCGGTCTGCTTCTTGTCCGGCTTGGTGAAGATCTTCTCGGTCCGGTCGAACTCGATCAGCTCGCCCATGTACATGAAGGCGGTCATGTCGGAGCAGCGAGCCGCCTGCTGCATGTTATGCGTCACGATGACGATCGTAAAATCTTTCTTCAGCTCTTCCACCAGCTGCTCGATGCGGCTCGTGGCGATCGGGTCGAGCGCCGAGGTCGGCTCGTCGAGCAGCAACACTTCGGGCTTCAGCGCGATACCGCGGGCGATGCACAGGCGCTGCTGCTGGCCGCCGGAGAGACCCAGCGCGCTCTGCTTGAGCTTGTCCTTCACTTCGTCCCACAGCGCGGCGCCACGCAGGGCCTGTTCCACGCGGCTTTCCATCTCGGAACGCGAGAGGTTTTCGTGGTGGCGGATACCGTAGGCCACGTTCTCGAAGATGGTCATCGGGAACGGAACCGGCTTCTGGAACACCATGCCCACCTTGCTGCGCAGGCGGTTCATCGAATACTTCGGGTCGAGGATATTCTCGCCGTCGAGGATGATCTCGCCGCTGGCACGCAGGTTCGGATAGATCGCGTAGATGCGGTTGAAGATGCGCAGCAGGGTCGACTTGCCGCAGCCCGACGGACCGATGATGGCGGTGACCTTCTTTTCCGGCACGTCCATGACGATGTTCTTGATCGCATGGAACTCGCCGTAATGGAAGTTCACGTCGCGCACGGTCATCTTCGCCGGCATCTGGCCAAGGTCGACACCCGACGCGTGAGGCGACGTGCCGAAGCCCGGCTGGGAGGCCACTTCGTTCATGTTAGTCATGGGACACCTTGGAGCGCGAGAAGATGAAGCGGGCGATCAGGCTGAGCGCCAGCACGAACATGGTCAGTACGAAGGCACCGGCCCAGGCCAGGGTGTTGATGTCCGGGCTCGGATCCTTGGTGTACTCGTAGATGACCTGGGGAAGACTCGGCATCTTGTCGATCGGGTTGAAGGTCAGGAAGTTGTTGCCGAAAGCCGTGAACAGCAGCGGGGCGGTTTCGCCACTGATGCGGGCGAGGGCCAGCAGGATGCCCGTGACGATGCCCGAGCGCGCGGCGCGGATCAGGATCTGCATCGTCAGCTTCCACTGCGGCACGCCCAGCGACAGGGCGGCTTCACGCAGGGTGCCCGGCACCAGGCGAAGCATCTCGTCGGTGGTGCGGACGATCACGGGCAGGGCGATGAGGGCCAGGGCCACGCCACCGGCGATACCCGAGAAAGTCACGTCGCCACCGGTCGCCCATTTGGAAGGCAGCACCACGATGGTGTAGACGAACAGGCCGATGACGATCGACGGTGCGGAAAGCAGGATGTCGTTGAGGAAGCGGATGGTGGGACCGAGCTTCGAGCGCGTCGAGTACTCGGCCAGCCACGTGCCCGCCATCACGCCGATCGGCGTGGCGATCAGGATGCCGAGGATGTTGAGGATCAGGCTGCCGACCATGGCATTGGCCAGACCGCCTTCCTCGCGGTACGCCGTGATCTTGGTGAACAGCTGCGGCTTGAACGCGGCGATGCCCTGGCTCAGGGTTTCCCAGAGGATCCAGGCCAGGAAGAGCAGGCCGATCGCGGTCGCGACCACGCTGAGGATCA
>DATNJP010000494.1:0-4955 GCA_035603855.1 Luteibacter sp.
TCCAGCACCGCGCCGCGATAGCGCTGGCGATGCAACAATACCGACAGGGTCCTGCGCAGGTCGAGGAACGGTGTGGGCAGGATCGCCAATCGCCCGGTCTGCACCGCATCGCCCACCGCCACCTCGGGCAGGCATGCGATACACAGGCCCGCGATGACCGCCTGCTTGATAGATTCGGACTGATCGAGTTCGAGCACCGTCGTTCCCTCCGGCAACTCGGCCAGCGCCCGTTCGCTGAGCGCGCGGGTGGCCGATCCGCGTTCGCGCAGTACCCATCGCTGGCCGGCGAAGTCATCCCGGCGCAACCGCTTCTTTCGGGCCAGCGCATGCTCCGGGCGTGCACAGACGACAAGGCGGTCGTCCCGCCATGGACGGACTTCCAATGCCGGATGCGTCACGGGCCCCTCGACGCAGCCCACGTCGAAGTCATGGTCCAGCACTCCCTGTGCGATGCGCGCGGTGTTGGCCACGCCCAGTCGCAACGACACGCCGGGATGCTCGGCGGCGAACGGGCCGAGCAGGTCACCGACCAGATAGTTGCCCACGGTGTTGCTGGCCCCGATTCCGATCTCGCCGGACAATTCCGTGACGGCGCCTTCGGCGCGCCGTGCGAACTCCGCATGACGTTCGAGCAGTTCACGCGCCAACGGCAGCAGGTCGCGACCGCGGTCGTTGAGCCGTAGGCGTCCGCGCTCGCGCGCAAAGACAGGGGAACCGATCTGCCGCTCCAGCTCCGCCAGCGCCATGCTCGCCGCGGGCTGGCTGAGGAACAGCCGTTCGCTGGCGGCACGCACGCTGCCCGTGGTGGCTACCGCGACGAAAACTTCGAGCTGACGGGGGCTGATCGCATGCATAAGGATTATTTATACGCCGGATAAGAGATTTTCAATATTCTTATCGAACGGCGAGGCCCAGAATATCGCGGGTCAAGAGAAGGAAACCCCCGTGTCCGCCGTCGCCGCTCCCTCCCCCAGCACCTCCCGCCTCCCCGGCATCGTCCTCGCTTTCGCCGTGGCCGCCGTCGCCTTCGGCCTCGGCAGGCTCATGCCGCTGGTGGGCGGTGCCGTCTGCGGCATCGTCCTGGGCATCCTGGTGCGCCAGTTCGCGCCGCCGTCGGCCATGTTCCAGCCGGGCATCCGCTTCGCCTCGAAGCAGGTGCTGCAATGGTCCATCGTGGCGCTCGGTTTCGGACTCAGCATCACCCAGGTCGCGCACACGGGCCTGGAGTCCCTTTCGGTCACCCTGGCGACCGTCGCCGCCGCCGGCCTCGCCGCGTGGATCCTTGGTCGCCTGCTGCGCGTGCATGACACGCTCAAGCTGCTGATCGGCGTGGGCACCGCCATCTGTGGTGGTTCGGCCATCGCCGCCGTCGTGCCCATCATCAAGCCCGACGAGCACGACACCGCCTTCGCCATCTCGACGATCTTCCTCTTCAACCTGGTCGCCGTGCTGCTGTTTCCCGCGCTGGGACACTGGATGGGTCTGTCCGACCTCGGCTTCGGCCTCTGGGCAGGCACGGCGATCAACGACACGTCGTCGGTGGTCGCTGCCGGTTACAGCTATAGCCACGCGGCGGGCGACTACGCGACGATCGTGAAGCTGACCCGTGCCACGCTGATCATCCCCATCTGCCTTGTCATCGCCCTCGTCGTGGCCTGGCGCGAAAAGCGCGGCGGCGCCACCGATTTCAGCCTGGCGAAGATCTTCCCGTGGTTCATCCTCTGGTTCCTGGTCGCCTCGGCGATCCGCACCGCGGGCGTGATTCCCGAGGTCGCCTTGCCCGTCATCCACTTCATCGCGGAATGCCTGATCATCGTGGCCCTGACCGCCATCGGCCTCTCGGCCGACCTGCGCCGCATGGCATCGACGGGGCCGCGGCCCATCCTGCTGGGACTGGGTGTATGGGCCGCCGTGGCGTTGACGAGCCTGCTCGTACAACACCTCATCGGCCGCTGGTGAAACACGTGCGGTCCTAGCGGCGATTGGCCTCGATCAGGGCCAGCAGCCGCAGGTTCAGGCCATGCTGCTGGGCCTGCCAGTCGGCGAGGCGGGAGGGGTCGGCCTCGACCTGCCCATCCATCGCACTGAGGCGTCGCTTCCACCACGACCTGTAGCGGTAGTGCGAAATCTCGCCCGTGATGTCGCTGCCGATGATCCGGCCACGCAACGCGCCGACGATCGCTGCCCCGCCCGCTTCGCTCAGCGTGCCCTGGTCCCAGTTCGTCATGGCGACATCGGGCGCATAGGCGTCCTTGTCGATGGAGAGGTAAACCGGCTCGCGCTGCTCCCGCTGCGCCGACAGGAAGCCATCGACCATCGCCTCCGAATCGACGAACGAACGGAACGCGTCGCCAAGGCCCAGCTTGTCAGCCCAACGCACGTCGACGCCTGTCGACCAGTAGGTCAACCGACCCGCGCGCAACGGGGCCAGGTAGTTTTCCCAGGCGTGCGCACGGCCGATGTCCCCGGACGTGATGCCGACCACATGGACGTGGCTGACACGCGGCAGCGCGGCGACGCGGCGAACCCATGAACCACAATGCACGCCGAACGGAAAACGCATGTTGTCCGGATGGTTGTCGATCACCACCACCTGGAAACGCTGCGTGCCCGGCACCCGTTCAACCAGCGGCAAGGTCAGGTGATGGAAGTCGCCGCTACCGAGGAAGACCGTACCGTGTTCCCGCGGCAGGGTTTCGTCGAGCATGCCGCCAAAGCGACGAAGGCGGCGTGCCGAACAACCGAAGCGGATCGCCTCCTCCCATTCACGCAAGGGCAGCACGATGCGGCGGACCAGCGGCCCGACGGAATCGTCGAGGTCAAGAACGACTGGCTGCCGCATCGCGGGACTCCCACTGGCTGTCCGTTTCGAAATGGTGGGCGAAGCGACGGAGCACCGCCCGAAGCAAGGGATTGCGCACGAACACCGCATGCCGCGTGAGATGGAATCGCGCACCGAGCGACGCCTTCACCTCGGGATCGGTCCAGCCCGCCACGTAGTGGCTCAACCCACGCGCCAACGCGTACTCGAGGTTCACGAACCAGCTGACGAAGTACAGGTCGAGGTCGCGTGCGGCGGGGTAGGCAAAGCCGACGTACTTGTCGAGGAGCTTGCCTTCATGCTCGTAGCAGAGGTTCCATCCCACGAGTTCGCCATCACCGGCGCGGTAGGAAATAACAACACCGCCCTGCTCACGCAGGGCGGCCGCGAAAAACTCGCGGGAAAGCTTGTCGAAGTGAACGTCGCTCTGGGCGTATACGTTCTCGAACAATGCGTAGTAGAGATCGACGGTCGCGTCGCCAGCGAACGCCTCGCCCGTAGGCAGGGTCTCGATGGACAGGCGATCGCGCGAACGCAACTTGCGACGGAGATTCTTCCGGCGCGACGACGACAGTCGCCCGAGGTACTCGTCGATCGATGCGAAGTCGATGGGGACGTAAGCCAGGGCCTGGCCTTCAACCACCAGGTAACCGCGCTCGTGGGCGGCATCCACGAAACGTTCCGTCCACTCACGATCGGCGGCGCTGGTCAGCGGCGAATCGAGCGCGAGGTCCTTCACGATGAGCAACGGATGCGCGCGGCCGGGGCCGCGTGCCCACGCATCGGCCACCATCGCGGGATCGCTGTCCCGGGAGAACAGCGAATACTCCGAGACCGTCGTCCCGGCGAAACAGGTACGCGGCGTAAGCAGCCTGGCCAGCAGGCGCTGCAAGGGCCACGTCGCGACGCGCCGGCGCAAGTCGTCGTCGGCGGTGGTGAGCAGGTTGAACGGCGCGACGAAAAGCGGGGCGCCATCCGCTGCACGGACAGGGGTGAAGCCGTGCGGCGGATGGCGCTCGAAGTGCCCGAGCAGTGCATCCGGCTCGAGCTGGTTCACGAACGCCATGGCTCTGGCTGCCGGGTATCAGCCGCGCTTGGCCAGCGTAAGCAGCTGGTCGAGCAACGCTATGGCGAGGTCGATTTCGTCGTGACTGATATCGAGCGACGGGGCGAACGTGATCACGTTCTTGTACCAGCCACCGACATCGAGCACGAGACCGATCTTCTTGCCTTCGTGGGTGAGACCGCCGGCAAGACCGATGTCGACCATGCGGTCGAGCAACGCCTTGTTCGGCGTGAAACCATCGTCCGTGCAGATCTCGGCACGCAGGGCGAGGCCGAGGCCGTCCACGTCACCGATCTCCTTGTGACGCTTCTGCAGGTCGCGCAGGCCATCCAGGAAGTGCTTGCCCTTCTCCGCCACGCGCGTGCCGTAGTCGAGCTCGTAGCCCATCTTGATCACTTCGAGTCCCAGCGCCGTACCGAGCGGGTTCGAGTTGAAAGTGGAATGCGTCGAACCGGGCGGGAAGATCGTCGGGTTGATCAGTTCCTCACGTGCCCAGATGCCCGACAGCGGGTTCAGGCCATTGGTCAGCGCCTTGCCGAACACCAGCACGTCCGGGTTCACGCCGAAGTGCTCGATCGACCACAGCTTGCCGGTGCGCCAGAAGCCCATCTGGATCTCGTCGACCACCATCAGGATGCCGTACTTGTCGAGCACCTTCTTGAGGTCGATGAAGAAGTTCTTCGGCGGGATGACGTAGCCGCCGGTGCCCTGGATCGGCTCGACGTAGAAGGCCGCGTATTCGGCCTCGTTGACCTTGGGATCCCACACGCCGTTGTATTCGGTTTCGAACAGGCGCTCGAACTGGCGCACGCACGCATCGGAGTACTCTTCCGGCGTCATGCCCTTCGGGCGGCGGAACGGATACGGGAACGGGATGAACTGCGCGCGCTCGCCGAAGTGGCCGAAGCGGCGACGGTAACGGTAGCTGGAGGTGATCGACGAGGCACCGAGCGTGCGCCCGTGGTAACCGCCCTCGAAGGCGAACATCAGGCTCTTGCCGCCGCGCGCGTTGCGCACCAGCTTCAGCGAATCTTCCACCGCCTGCGCGCCGCCCACGTTGAAGTGGCA
>DATNJP010000495.1:0-5745 GCA_035603855.1 Luteibacter sp.
CGACTTGCTCATGAATGTCGCGGGCTTGAGCAGCCAGACGGTCTCGCCACCGAGGCGCAGTTTGCAGGTCTCGCCGTGCAGCTTGCCGTCGAAGGTCCAACGCTCTCCCTGATCCATCGCCAGGGCGTCGACACACCAGAACCCGGCGTTGTGCCGGGTCCTGACGTATTCGGCCCCGGGGTTACCGAGGCCGACGATGAGACGTAGTGTTGCCATGGTTTGAATCTGACGTGTGTGGGAGCCGATTTATCGGCGATGGGCCTTCGGCTAAACCGCTCCGTTGGCTTTTCGCCGATGAATCGGCTCCTACACTGCCTGATTACTTCTTGTCGGCCGGCTTTTCTTCGGCAGCCGGCACTTCAACGCCTGCAGCCGGTTCCGGATCGACTTCTTCCTGGACCGAGGCGACGGTCACGACGGCGACGTCGTGTTCCTTGCCCAGACCCAGTTCCGGGATTTCCACACCGGCCGGCAGCTTGAGGTCGGACAGGTGGACGATGTCGCCGGCGGAGAGCTTGGCGAGGTCGAGTTCGATGAACTCCGGGAGGTCCTTCGGCAGGCACGAGACGGTGACTTCCGTCAGGTTGTGCGAAATGACCAGACCGGCGGTCTTGCCGGCGGGCGACTTTTCCTGGTTCAGGAAGTGCACCGGCACGGCGACCTTGAGGACTTCGTTCTCGTTAACGCGCAGGAAGTCCATGTGCAGCATGAGCTGCTTGAACGGGTGCTTCTGCCAATCCTTGATCAGGACCTTCTGCTTCTTGCCGTCGACGGTGAGGTCGATGACCGAGGAGTAGAACGACTCGAAACGCGAGCCGAGCAGGACGTCGTTGTGCAGGACCTGGATGGCCTGCGGCGCGTCGCCCGCGCCGTAGACGATACCCGGCACGTAACCGGCAAGACGCAGGCGGCGGCTCGCACCCTTCCCCTCGATCTTGCGGCTGGTAGCCGTGAGCTGATGATTCGTTGCCATTGGTGTTGCCTCAGTGTTGAAAGCCGCCTTCCGGCGACTGGTAAAGGGCTCCTCCGCGACCAGGGGAGCCCGAAAAACGATGCTTCAGTCGATGTAGAGCGAGCTCACCGATTCGCCGAAGGCGATGCGGCGGATCGTCTCCGCGAGCAGTTCCGCGACCGACAACTGACGGATTTTCGCACAGTTACGGGCGTTATCGCGCAACGGCAGCGTATTGGTGACCACCAGCTGGTCGAGCTGGGAGCCCTCGATGTTCTGGATCGCGGCACCCGAGAGGACCGGGTGGACGCAATAGGCGACGACCTTGCGGGCGCCCTTTTCCTTCAGCGCCGCCGCGGCGGCGCAAAGCGTGCCGGCCGTGTCGACGATGTCGTCCACCAGGACGCAGGTCTTGCCTTCCACGTCGCCGATGATGTTCATGACCGTGGCCACGTTCGCCTTCGGGCGGCGCTTGTCGATGATCGCCAGGTCGGCGTCATCCAGACGCTTGGCCAGGGCGCGGGCGCGTACCACGCCGCCGACGTCCGGGCTGACCACGATCAGGTCATCCATGCTGTGATGACGCCAGATGTCGGCCAGGAGCACCGGCGAGGCGTACACGTTGTCCACCGGGATATCGAAGAATCCCTGGATCTGGTCCGCGTGCAGGTCGATCGTCAGCACGCGGTCCGCGCCGGCCGTGGCGATCATCTTCGCGGCCAGCTTCGCCGTGATCGGCACGCGCGCCGAGCGCGGGCGGCGATCCTGGCGGGCGTAGCCGAAATACGGCATCACCGCGGTGACCGTGCCGGCCGAGGCGCGCTTGAGCGCGTCCACCAGGACCAGCAGGTCGAACAGGTTCTCCGCGCTGGGCGCACCCGTCGGCTGGATCACGAAGACTTCCTGCTTGCGCACGTTCTCTTCGATCTCGATCTGCGCCTCGCCATCGCTGAACCGGCCGATGAGGGCCTTGCCGAGCGGAATACCGAGACGGGCGGCGACATCGTCGGCAAGCGCGCGGTGCGCATTGCCGGTGAACAGCATCGGGGTGGACGTATCCACGAAGGAACTCCTGGCGTGAGAGTGGGTTGGTTCGTCTTTGCCACCGCGAGCGGTGGCTGGGGCGGCAGGATTCGAACCTGCGCATGCGGGAATCAAAATCCCGTGCCTTAACCAGCTTGGCGACGCCCCAACAATTCGTTCCGGCGCACCTTCCGGCGCACCATGGCTTTGCCGCAGCCCGCGGCCCTACCCGTCCTTACGACACGATTCCCCTCGCCTCGATCCGGCTCTTCGCCACTATCAGCGGTGAGGGATCGACGCCCGCCGCCACGTGGGCGACGAAGCCCCCGGGACAACGCGAGGCGACGCTGAGCGCCGCCTCGTGGGTTCTCGTTTCCAGGAAGACGCAGCCACCGCTACCGGACAACCGGGCGCGACCGAAGCCCCCCAGCCAGTCCAGCGCCGCGGCCACCCGCGGGTGGCGCGCACGGACTACCGGTTCGAAGGCGTTTTCAGCCGAATCCCCGGAAACAAAGGACGAAATTGTCGCCCGCGGGGCCTGACGTGTCAATTCGGGAGCGGCGAACAACGCGGCCGTGGGCACGTGCTCACGCGGGTCGACAACCACGTACCAGCGGCGCGGCAGGCGCATCGGGGTCAGTCGTTCACCCACGCCTTCGGCCCATGCGGAGCGGCCGCGGACGAAGACCGGAACATCGGCGCCGAGCCTCAGGCCCAACGCGGCCAGGGCGTCCTCGTCCAGACCCGTGCCCCACAGGCTATTGAGGGCCACGAGCACGCTGGCCGCGTCGGAGCTGCCTCCGCCGAGCCCGCCACCCATGGGAATACGCTTGGCGACGGCGATCTCGGCGCCCAGTGCCGTGCCGGTCTCGGCGGCCAGGAGACGGGCGGCGCGGACGGTCAGATCGGCGTCTTCGGGCACGCCGGCCACGGGCGTCGGCCGGGTGATCACCCCGTCGGCACGGACCCGCAAGCGCACTTCGTCGCCCCAGTCGAGCAGGCGGAACACCGTCTGCAGCTCGTGATAACCATCCTCGCGGCGGCCCACGATGCGCAGGAAGAGATTGAGCTTGGCCGGCGCCGGCCAGACCGTCCAGTCGCCTTCCGCCAACGGCTCGAGCGGACGGCTCATGAAGACGCGCAGGTGGTCGGGGAAGCCGTTCTCGCGGTCGCGCTCCAGGGCGCGTGCGAACTCGGGAGCGTGCTTGTCGACCACGCGGAAACCGTGCTTCGCGTAGAACGGGGCGTTCCAGGGCACATCGGCCAGGGTGCCCAGGTCCACGCGGCGATAGCCCGCCTCGCGTGCCCAGTCGCAGGCATGCGCCAGCAACGCGGCGCCGATGCCTTTCCCACCGAATGCGGGCAAGACGTCGATTTCAGCGACGCCGACCGCGTCGGGTGCGCCGTCCGTATCGAGGCATACGAAGCCGACGACGTCGTCCTCCACCGATGCCACCCAGACCAGCCCGCGAACGATCAGCTCACGGACGATGTCGACCGGCAACGCCATCTGCGAATACGACGGCCACGCCTCGTGCCCGCGAAACAACTCGACGGCCGCGCGCTCGATGGCGCATAGCCGCTCGGCATCGTCATCGCGGGCGCGGGTGATGGTGAAATGCATGCGGAAAGGCCGGGAAACAGGAGGCGCGGAGTATACCTGCGCCTTTCTCGGCTACTTGCCGAAGGACCAGTCTTCGATCGACAGGCGGACCTTGTAGGGCGCCTTTTCGGCGAAGACCCGCACCGGCATCGCAGGCTGCTTCGTCGCATCCCATTGGCGGTAGTCCACCGTCCAGCCGTCCTGGACGAGTCGAGACGGCAGGCGATCCGCACCGAAGGCGATATCCGCCGGGCCGCTATCGGCGCGAAGGCCGAGCACCCACCGCTTCAGTTCCGTCATCGGAATCTGCCAGCCCACGGCGCTGGCCATGAGCGATTCCGCGTCGGCACCACGGCGCGTACCGCCATCGAGGCCATCGAGCTCGGCGCCGTCCGGTCCACCGGTCAGGCGAAAGCTGCGTCCGGTGACCGGGGCGCGCACGGTGAACTCATAGTGCTCGCCATCCTGTTTCCAGGTGAGGCCGCCCGAGCGCGAGTCCTCGCCGTCGGAAACGGAAAGACGCCCTTCCAGCGTCCAGTGATCGCTATCGGCAAGAGCCTTCTCGCGCTGTTCCTGCAGGCCGAGCGTGACCGCGTCCCCCGCCTGTCGCACGGGGGCACGCGTAGTGGCGCAGCCTGCGAGGAGAAGCGCGGGCAGCGCCAACAGGAGAAGTCGATTCATCGACGACGAGTGCTCGCGAATGGGTTGATCGTCCCGCTCCGCGCAGTTCGCCGCTGAAGCGGCTCCCACACGCGGCATGTCAGGATCAGGTATGGCATGACGTGACGCGCCAGCCGTCTGTGGGAGCCGCCTCAGCGGCGATACGGACGCACAAAGACCGCTCAAGGTTTCAGCTTCCGCTCGGTCTTCTCCAGCGAGGCATTCTTCGGGTCGATGCGGCGGACCTCGTTGAGCACCTTGCGCGCCTCGTCGTGCCGGCCGCGGCTCCACAGGACCTCGGCCAGGTGGACACCGATATCGGCGTCCTTACGCTGGCTCCACGCGTTGCGAAGCGTGCTCTCGGCCTGGTCGAGTTGTCCCTGCCGGTATTTCAGCCAGCCCCAGGAATCCTCGACGGAGGGATCGCCCGGACGTGCCGAACGGGCCGCCTGGATCAGGCTCTGGGCTTCGCCCAGATCGCGATCGTTGTCCGCCAGCGTGTAGCCCAGCGCGTTGCTGGCCTCGATATCGCCGGGCTTCAGTTCCAATACCCGGCGAAAGTCGGCGACGGCCTGATCGATCTTGCCTGCCTCGGCATACGCCAGCCCGCGGCCGTAGAGCATGTCGGTGTCGTCGGGCTTCACGCGCAGCGCCTTGTCGTAGGCGTCGGCGGCGGCGTCGAAGCGACGCGCATCCATGTACAGCTCGCCGTCGACGGCGAACGCCTTGCGCAGGTCGTCGGGGCGGTCGGCGTAGGTGGTCTGCAATTCGGCGACGATCTCGTGGGCGTCGTCGTCCTTGCCCTGCAGATGCAGGATCACCGCGCTGCGCACGGAGGCATCGAAGATGCGCGGATCGTCGTCGCCGACGGCGGCGTACCAGTCCAGCGCGTCTTCCTGCTTACCGAGGAGCTCGGCCAGCTGGCCGAGGGTGAACGCGTTGTCCGACTGCACATCGTCCGATTGCTTGCGGATCTCGTCGTAGAGACGGCGAACGGCCGCCTTGTCGTTGCCGCGCGCCGCCAGGGTCATGCGCATGGCGTAGGTATCGGTGTTCTGCGGCCCGGTGGAGAGCAGTTGCGTGGCGCCCTTTTCGTCACCGCCCTGGATCAGCAGCGTCGCATAGGCCAGGCGCAGCCGCGCGTTTTTCGGATCTTTCGCCACGGCCTTGGCGAACAGCTTCTTCGCCCCTTCCTTGTCGCCCGCGCGGAACTTCTGCTGCCCCGCCCACGCGTAGGTGGTGCCATCGTGGAAGCGAGCCAGGGCTGCGTCACCCATCGTCTTGGCGTAGTCATGACGGCCGAGGTTTTCGCCCAGTTCGCTCATCGCGAGCCAGGCCGCGGAATCGTTGGGCAGGCGTTGCGGCGTGGCGATCCGCTCCAGCAGGACGCCCGCCTGGGCGGCATCGCGGGCGGTGACCAGGATGCGCCCGAACTCGCGCCAGGCGTCCGGATCGCCCGTGGCGACCAGCGCTTCGAGCTGGCGTTGGCCTTCCGCGGTGTCGCCGC
>DATNJP010000496.1:0-2205 GCA_035603855.1 Luteibacter sp.
CAGGTCGACCAGTTGCCCAAGGGCACGCGGTTGCTCTGCTTCGGCGAAGTGCGCCAGGGCCCGCAGGGGCTGGAAATGGTGCATCCGCAGTACCAGCGCATCGAAGCCGACGAGCCCGTGGTGGTGGACGAGCGGCTCACGCCGGTCTATCCGACCACGGAAGGGCTGGGTCCGCGACGTCTCGCGAGCGTGATCGCGCGTGCGCTCGCGCACCTGCCGCCGGACGATCGGCTTGAACTGATCCCCGACGATATCGGCCGCCCGCTTGGACTCACGTCCCTGCGTGACGCATTGATCCATGTGCACCGTCCGCCACCGGAAGTCGACCTGCGCCAGTTGGGGGAGGGAAGGCATCCCGCGCAGCAGCGCCTGGCTTTCGAAGAGTTGCTGACCCAGCACCTGACGCTGCGCCGCATGCGCGCGGCGGTGAAGAAGCGCAAGGCACCGGCGCTCAAGAGCGCGGGTACGCTTCGCGACCGCTTGCTGGCCGGATTGCCTTTCTCACTCACGAAGGCGCAGGAGCGCGTTTCGAAGGAAGTGGCACGGGATATCGCTCGTGCCCATCCCATGCTTCGTCTCGTGCAAGGCGATGTCGGCAGCGGCAAGACGGTGGTTGCCGCGCTCGCCGCTGTCGCCGCCGTGGAAAGCGGTTACCAGGTGGCCTTGATGGCGCCGACCGAACTGCTGGCCGAACAGCATCTGCGTAATTTCCGTGCGTGGCTCGAGCCCCTGGGCCTCGATGTCGAATGGCTCGCCGGCAAGGTGCAGGGCAAGGCACGCAAGAGTGCCCTCGCGCGCACTGCCGACGGCAGCGCGCATATCGTGGTCGGCACGCACGCCTTGATGCAGGAAGGCGTGGCCTTCGCGAAGCTCGGCCTCGTCATCGTCGACGAACAGCACCGCTTCGGCGTGCACCAGCGCCTGGCACTGCGCGACAAGGGAGCCGAGGGCGAACTCATCCCGCACCAGCTCGTGCTCACCGCCACGCCGATTCCCCGTACGCTTGCGATGAGCGCCTACGCGGACCTCGACGTCTCCTCGATCGACGAGCTGCCGCCTGGGCGCACGCCGGTGCAGACCGTCGCGCTATCCAACGAGCGCCGCTACGACGTGATGGAGCGCATCCACGCCGCCTGCATGCAGGGGCGGCAGGTGTATTGGGTGTGCACGCTGATCGAGGAATCGGAACAGCTCAACGCGCAGGCCGCCGAGGTGGCCCATGCCGAACTGACCACGGCGCTGCCGGACCTTGCGGTAGGACTGATCCACGGGCGCATGAAGCCGAAGGAAAAACAGGCGGTCATGGATGCGTTCAAGGCCGGCGAACTCGCCGTGCTGGTCGCCACCACCGTCATCGAGGTGGGTGTTGACGTACCCAACGCCAGCCTGATGGTGATCGAGAACAGCGAGCGCCTTGGCCTCGCGCAGCTGCACCAACTGCGCGGCCGCGTGGGCCGCGGTGCGATCGCCTCGAACTGCGTGCTGCTCTACCAGACCCCGCTGTCGCGCCTGGCGAAAGAGCGTCTGCAGGTGATGCGCGAGACCAACGATGGTTTCCGCATCGCGGAGAAGGATCTGGAATTGCGTGGTCCAGGCGAAGTGCTGGGCACGCGCCAGACGGGCCAGCTGCAGTTCCGTATCGCGGATCTCGCGCGGGATGCGCACCTGATGCCCGAAGTGCAACGCGTCGCGGAGGCGATGATGAAAGACCACGCCGCCCGTTGCGAACAGCTGATCGCCCGCTGGGTAGGCGACGCCGCGCGCTACGTCGACGCGTAATGCCGGGCGCGCTCCTACAGCGCGGCGGGTCCGGTCAGTCCCAGGTGGCGGCGGACTTCCGCGGCGATGGTCGCCGTTTCCCGTAGCGGCATCTGTCGATCGGGCGTGCTGGCATCGATGGGATGCAGCAGCCCGGCAGAACGCAGCTCGGCGTGGAATCGCTCCAGCTTCGCCGGCAGGTCCGCCGACAGGAACGTATGCACCGGCCGTCCCGTGGCGCAGGCTTCCGACAGCATGTTCACCGAATCGGGCGTGACGACCAGGCGGTCCGCCCAGCCGAGAATGCCGGGGTAAGGGTTCGCGCCATCCGCGCTACCCGTCCAGACCACCCCGGAGAGGCCGGCGAACGCGTCGCGGATACGTGGAAGGCTGGCCGCCGGCGTGCGCCGTGACGCGGCGACGAGGACCGATCCGCCATCGCGTGCG
>DATNJP010000497.1:0-3892 GCA_035603855.1 Luteibacter sp.
TGCCGGCACTGCGCCAGAGCATCGGCGAGATCCTCGACCGCCTGCCGCGCGTGAGCGGCCAGGAAGGCAACATCAGTGTCGGCAACGATCTGAACCGCCTGCTTAACCTCACCGACAAGCTTGCCCAGCAGCGCGGCGACCAGTTCATCGCCAGCGAGCTGTTCGTGCTGGCGACGCTGGAGGATCGTGGCGAGGTCGGCGGTGCGCTGAAGGCGGCCGGCGCCACGAAGGAGCGCGTCGAAGCCGCCATCGAGAAGCTGCGCGGCGGCGAAAAGGTGCAGTCGGAGAACGCCGAGGAACAGCGCCAGGCGCTGGAGAAATACACCATCGACCTGACCGAGCGTGCGGAGAGCGGCAAGCTCGATCCCGTGATCGGTCGCGACGAGGAAATCCGCCGCACCATCCAGGTGCTGCAGCGCCGGACCAAGAACAATCCCGTGCTGATCGGCGAACCCGGCGTCGGCAAGACCGCCATCGTCGAGGGCCTGGCCCAGCGCATCGTCAATGGCGAAGTGCCCGAAGGCCTGCGCGACAAGCGCGTGCTCTCGCTCGACATGGGTTCGCTGATCGCAGGCGCGAAGTTCCGCGGTGAGTTCGAAGAGCGCCTCAAGGGCGTGCTCAACGACCTTTCCAAGCAGGAAGGCCGGGTCATCCTTTTCATCGACGAACTGCACACCATGGTCGGGGCCGGCAAGGCCGATGGCGCGATGGATGCGGGCAACATGCTGAAACCCGCGCTGGCGCGCGGTGAGCTGCATTGCATCGGCGCGACCACGCTCGACGAATACCGCAAGTACGTCGAGAAGGACGCCGCGCTGGAACGTCGCTTCCAGAAGGTTTTCGTGGGTGAGCCGAGCGTGGAAGACACGATCGCGATCCTGCGTGGGCTGAAAGAGCGCTACGCCGTGCATCACGGCGTCGAGATCACCGATCCGGCCATCGTCGCCGCGGCGACCCTGTCGGCGCGCTACATCCCGGACCGCCAGTTGCCGGACAAGGCCATCGACCTGATGGACGAGGCCGCGTCGCGTATCCGCATGGAGATCGACTCCAAGCCGGAAGAACTCGACCGCCTCGAGCGCCGCCTCATCCAGCTAAAGATCCAGCGCGAAATGCTGAAGAAGGAGCAGGACGACGAGTCGAAGCAGCGCCTCGCCAATCTCGATCTCGACATCGAGAAGCTCGACCGCGAGTTCTCCGACCTCAACGAGGTCTGGAAGGCGGAGAAGGCCGCCCTGCAGGGCGCGACCAAGATCAAGGAGCAGATCGAGCAGGCCCGCGTGGAGCTGGAAGCCGCGCAGCGCCGCCAGGACTACGGCGCGATGAGCGAGATCCAGTACGGTCGCCTGCCGGCGCTTGAGTCGCAGCTCGCGGCGGCGCAAAAGGCCGAGCAGCAGGAGTTCACGCTGTTGCAGGATCGCGTCACGCCTGAGGAGATCGCCGAGGTGGTCGCACGCTGGACCGGCATCCCGGTGGCGAAGATGCTCGAAGGCGAGCGCGAAAAGCTGCTGCACATGGAAGACGCGTTGCATGCCCGCGTGGTCGGTCAGGACGAAGCGGTACGCGCCGTGTCCGATGCGATTCGCCGTGCACGCGCGGGTCTTTCGGATCCGAACCGTCCTTACGGCTCGTTCCTGTTCCTCGGCCCGACAGGCGTGGGCAAGACCGAACTGTGCAAGGCGCTGGCCGATTTCCTCTTCGACACGCAGGACGCGATGGTCCGCATCGACATGAGCGAGTTCATGGAGAAGCACTCCGTGAGCCGCCTGGTCGGCGCGCCTCCGGGCTACGTCGGTTATGAGGAAGGCGGTTACCTGACCGAGGCGGTGCGTCGCCGTCCGTACAGCGTGATCCTGCTGGACGAGGTGGAGAAAGCGCATCCGGATGTGTTCAACATCCTGCTGCAGGTGCTCGACGATGGCCGCCTCACGGACGGGCAGGGTCGCACGGTGGATTTCCGCAACACCGTCATCGTGATGACCTCGAACCTGGGCTCGAACCTCATCCAGGAGCAGGCGGGCGACAGCGAGGCCGACTACATGCAGATGAAGGCGTCGGTGCTGGGCGTGGTGCAGGCGCACTTCCGTCCCGAGTTCATCAACCGCCTGGACGACCTCGTAGTGTTCCGTCCGCTGGACAAGAAGCAGATCCGTTCGATCGCACGCATCCAGCTGGACTACCTGGCGAAGCGCCTGCACGAGCGCCAGCTGTCGCTGGACCTCTCGGATCGGGCGCTGGATCTCCTGGGCAGCGCGGGTTTCGACCCGGTGTACGGTGCGCGGCCGCTCAAGCGCGCAATCCAGCAGCAGCTGGAAAACCCGCTGGCGCAGCGCATCCTGCAGGGCGTGTTCTCGCCGGGCCAGACCGTCCGGGTGGATTCGGACGGCAGCCACCTGACCTTCGAGGCGGTGTAAGAGAAGGCGGCCGAAAGGCCGCCTTTTTTACGGCCCAGGCGCGGCCAATCCATTGAAAAACGCCCCTCCAGCCAGATAATGCCCGGCTGAACCTGCGAGACTTGCCCCATGCCCATCTACGAATTCCAGTGCCAGGCCTGTGGCCACCGCTTCGAGCGCCTGCAGAAGATCGCCGACCCCGATCCGGCCGCGTGCCCGAGCTGTGGCGAGCCGCGCGTCGGCCGCATGCTCAGTGCCCCGCAGTTCCGCCTGGCGGGCGGCGGCTGGTACGAGACCGATTTCAAGAAGGACGGCGACAAGAAGCGGAATCTCGCCGAAGGGTCGTCCGGCGCCCCCGCTGCCGCTACGCCGGCAGCTGCCCCGGCCCCCGCGCCCGCCCCGGCCGCCAGCGCGCCTGCCAGCGCCAAGTCCTCCGACGGCTGAGACGGGCGCCAGTCGTTTTCCTGCCACGTGCCGGACGTAGCTTTACGCGGAATCCGGCAGGTTCCTGCGATCCGTTCAAACATCGTTGCGGGTATCTCCGATAATTTTGCGCTACACACATCGGAGGTAGGGTATGAAACGCATTCTGGGACTGGTCGCCATGCTTGCGCTCGGCGCGGGGCTGTTCGTCGCGCCGCACGTGGCGCACGCGCAGCGCGGCAACGACACGGTCAATTGTTACAGCGACAACGGACGCCGCTCGTACTGCCGGGTGCCCTGGCGCGATGCCCGCCTGATCCGTCAGGACTCCAACACCGCCTGCATCCGCGGGCGCACCTGGGACATGGACCGGGGCGGCCTGTGGGTCGACAACGGTTGCCGCGGCATCTTCCAGGAAGCCGGTGGCTGGGGTGGTGGCGGTCGTCCGGGTTATGGCGGCGGTGGCCGTCCGGGGTACGGCGGTGGTGGCCAGATCGTCTCCTGCGACAGCGAAGACAACAAGCGCGTGTTCTGCCGCTGGCCGGTGGGCCGTGGCGCGCGCCTGGTGGAGCAGAACTCCAAGAACGACTGCCGCGAAGGCTACAGCTACGGCTTCACGCGTGACGGAATCTGGGCCGATCACGGCTGCCGCGCGAAGTTCGATATCGGCCGCTGAGGCCCGCTCCAGCGCTTGAGAGGCCCCGGCTCGTGGTACGATCCGGGGTCTTTTCCCACGCTATTCACCGCCTACGCGGTAGCCGGAGCTTCAAGCGCATGCGCACCCATTATTGCGGACTCATCGACGAGTCGCTGATCGGCCAGGACGTGACCCTTTGCGGTTGGGTCGACACGCTTCGTCTGCAAAGCC
Organism: Luteibacter sp.; assembly: GCA_035603855.1. Taxonomy (GTDB): domain Bacteria; phylum Pseudomonadota; class Gammaproteobacteria; order Xanthomonadales; family Rhodanobacteraceae; genus Luteibacter. The sequence goes on from DATNJP010000497.1 coordinate 3,685, forward strand.
ACGTGGCTTTCGTCGACCTGCGTGACCACGAGGGCATCGCCCAGGTCGTGATCGAACGCGAGAACGCCGATGCCTTCGCCGTCGCCGGCGAACTCGGCTATGAGTTCGTCATCCGGGTCACCGGCCAGATCCGCAAGCGCCTGTCGGCCAACGACAAGCTGAAGACCGGCACCGTCGAACTGATCGCCGACAAGGTCGAGATCCTCAA
>DATNJP010000498.1:0-2181 GCA_035603855.1 Luteibacter sp.
GATGGGGAGACCCCGGTGCTGGTCTTCCCCTGACCGGCACCATGACCTATGGCACAGGCCCACCCGGTGAGGGACCGCGAGGATCGAAGGCTGACAACCGCCAGGGGATCCGAGCCATGCGCCAATCGCTCCGCCGCACTACCCTCGCCGCCGCCGTCGCTTGCGCGATGGTCCTTTCCGCCTCGCAGGCCATGGCCGCCGACCTTCCCGTCGCCGCCGACCAGGCTTATCCCGGTGGCAACCTGACGCTGCATGTCGACCTTTCCGACGCGTCGAAGCACTTCTACCATGTGCGCGAAACCGTTCCGGTCACCGCCGGCGGCCACGCCATCCTCTATTACCCGAAGTGGATCCCCGGCGTGCATGGTCCCGCCGGCCCGCTCGCCAACGTCGCGGGCTTCACGGTCAGCGCGAACGGCAAGCGCATTCCATGGCGGCGCGACCTGAAGGAGATGTACGCCTTCCACGTGGACGTGCCGGCCGGCGTCGACAAGCTCGACCTCGCCTTCGAGTACCTGGCCCCGGCCACGCCGAACTACATCCCGCTGTCGTTCAACGAAGTGGCCTTCTATCCGGCCGGATACTACGCGAGCAAGATCACGATCGTGCCCAGCGTCACGCTTCCCTCGGGCTGGAAGTTCGCCACGGCGCTGGAAACCGCATCGCAATCGGGCGATGAGGTGAGCTTCAAGCCGGTGAGCTTCGAGAACCTGGTCGATTCACCGCTGATGACGGGCAAGTACTTCAACCGCATCGACCTCGCTCCTGGCCAGGACACGCAGGTGCACCTCAACATCACGGGCGACACGGCCGCCGGCGTGAAGGCCACCGAGGAGCAGATCGCGAAGCAGCGTGCGCTCGTGGTGCAGGCGAACAAGCTGTTCGGGGCGCATCACTACGGCCACTACGATTTCCTGCTGGTCACGTCGGACCACACGAACCACTTCGGCCTCGAGCATCACCAGTCCAGCGACGATCGCCTGTTCGCGAACTTCCTGACCGACGCCGACGTCAACGTCGCGGCCGGCACCTTGTTGCCGCATGAATACATCCACTCGTGGAACGGCAAGTTCCGCCGCCCGGCCGACTTGTGGACGCCGAGCTTCGCCGAGCCGATGCAGGACGACCTGTTGTGGGTATACGAAGGCCTCACCGATTACTGGGCAGGCGTCCTCACCGCGCGCTCGGGCATCTGGACCACCGACCAGTGGCGCGATTCGCTGGCCGGCATCGCCGCCGACATGTCGGCCCGCACCGGGCGCTCGTGGCGCTCGCTGCAGGACACGGCCGATGGCATCCCGCTGTCGTCGCGCGGCGGCAGCCAGGGCTGGGCGAACCTGCGTCGTGGCTCGGACTACTACCCGGAAGGCCAGATGCTCTGGCTCGACGTGGATACGAAGATCCGCGACCTCTCTGGCGGCAAGCACACGCTGGATGAATTCGCACGCGCGTTCTATGGCATGGACAACGGCAGCTACACGCCGAAGACCTATACCTTCGACGATGTGATCAGCACGCTCAACGGCATCCAGCCCTACGACTGGGCGACCTTCCTGCGCCAGCGCCTCGACTACACGGGCGACACGCTACCCGAGCACGGCATCGAAGGCGGCGGCTGGAAGCTGGTCTACGACGAGAAGCCGACCGCCTTCGCCAAGACCGCGGAAAAGACCCGCAAGACGGTGAACTTCGCATACTCGCTGGGCATCCAGGTCTCGGACAAGGGTGTCGTCACCGATTCGCAGTGGGACGGCATCGCGGCCAAGGCGGGCCTGGTTCCCGGCGTGACGCTGATTGCCGTCAATGGCAAGGATTACTCGGCACAGGTACTGAAGGACGCCGTGACGGCAGCCAAGTCGGGCACCACGCCCATCGAGTTCCTGATCAAGAATATCGACGACTACCAGACCGTGAAGGTGGACTACCACGGTGGCCTGAAATACCCGCACCTGGTGCGCGGCGAAGGCAAGGACCTGATCGGCGCCATCGCGACGCCGAAGAAGTAACCGGGTCGCCGGCGCGGCGAGTGCCGCGCCGGCGAGTCCTCAGGACTGTTCGCGCGCGATCTCGAACAGGAACCACACGCGGCGCTCGGTCTCGTCGAGCCAGTTCTCGATGAGGCTCGCCGTGGCGATGTCCTTGTACTCCTCGCACACGCCATGCGTCTCGCGCAGGAAACCG
>DATNJP010000499.1:0-5572 GCA_035603855.1 Luteibacter sp.
GGCCGCTGTACGTCCCGGCACATCAACACGTCCATCGCGCCGTGGATCGATCCCCGGACCTTCGCTGCCCGCACGACGCTCCCGGCGCGCACGCCGTTCTCCCTCGATGCCAACGCCGAGCCCGGTACACCGGGGCGCATCCTGAGCTATACCTGGGAGCAAATGGATACCGGTTCCGGAGAGGCCGGCCTGCTGCCAGCAGTCGACGGCCCTCTTTTCCGCTCGTGGGCGCCTTCGTCTACAGGCAGGCGCGAATTTCCCCGCACGGGCACGCTAAGGGACGTGGGCGAATCCCCACCGGGCGAAACCCTGCCCGATACGTCGCGCTCACTGAACTTCCGGATCACGGTCCGCGACAACGGGGGCCGAGACGCCACCATCGCCCATGCCGACGCACGCCTCGACGTCTTCGATACGGGACGGCCCTTCGCACTGCGCGACACGCTTCCCCCGTCGGTACAGGCAGGCAGCCATCTGATCGCTCGCTGGGATGTCGCTGAAACGGATCGGCCGCCCATTTCGTGCCATTTCGTCATGATCGATCTCTCGCTGGACGACGGCGCGACATGGGAAGAACCCGCACTGGCGACCGACGAACCGAACGACGGCGAAGCGCGGCTCATGCTTCCACGGCAGGCCGCGAGCAAACGTGCGCGCCTGCGTGCGCGATGCGATCGGCGCCCCTTCTTCGCGGTGTCCCCACGCGCGTTCGCGATCACGTCGGCGGCCAGCGACTGACAAACGTCGTCGGCGTCCACCTACATACCAGGGCGCGGTCATGAGGCCTCATGAGGTTCCGGCACGACGTCGGGACCACACGTAAGGACTACCGATGTTGACATACCGCCCCTTGACCCTGGCCGTCGCGGCATTACTGGCAGCCGCTAGCACCGGGACCGCCATGGCACAGTCTTGGTGGAGCGACAACGCCGAATCCCCCGGCTCTTCCAGCATGCGTGCCGACGCGGCGCTGCCCACGCGATTTCGTCGTGTCGCCCTGAATCGCGATGCCCTGGTGGCCGTCGGGCAGACATCGCGTGGCACGGCCCAGCGCGTCATCGCCCTACCCCTCCCCGAGGGTGGCCAGAGCCAGTTCCAACTCGATGATGCCGGCGTCCTGCCGCCGGGCCTCGCGGCACGCTTTCCCCACCTGCTCAGCCTGAGGGGACAGGATGCCGAAGGACGACGCGTTCGCCTCGACATGACGCCGGACGGCGTGCATGCATCGGTGACCGATGCCGCGGGCGACTGGATCGTGCGGCCTGAAATCGCCGTCACGTCGACAAGCCGCGTTTCCGGTCGCTCGCATATCGTTTTCCGGCGCGCCGATGCACCTGTCAGCGAACGCGCGGAAGACGCGCGCATGAGTGAAGTCGTCGAGTCCTTGCCGCTCGCCGCGACTGCGCGCGGTGGGGATGCCGGGAGCGTCCTGCGTACCTTCCGCATCGCGATGTCCGCTACGGGCGCCTACACGGAGCACATGGGCGGCCGCGTCGAGGATGGCCTCGCTGGCGTCGTGCGTACCGTGAATCGCGTCAACGAGGTCTTCGAGCGCGACCTTGGCGTCCATTTCGTGCTGGCGGAAGGCAACGACCGGATCATCTTCACCCATGCCGACGATCCTTTCGCCCAATCGGCCAGCGACTGGGACATCGCGATGCGCAACGTGGAAGTCATCGAGCAGCACGTCGGCAAGGCGGCATTCGATGTGGGGCATGCGCTCGATGGCCGACGTAACGCCGGCGTCGTCGGCGCCATCGGTAACACCTGCCAGTCATGGTCGGGGAACATCGCACAGAGCAAGAACACCAAGGCCGCGGGCATGACGGGAAGCAAGCGCCCCTTCGAGGATGCGTTCCATGTCGACTTCGTGGCCCACGAACTGGGGCACCAGTTCGGTGCGAGTCACACCTTCAACGGCTGCCAGCGACATACCTCGTTGCAAAGCGGCTTCGAACCCGCCAGTGGCTCGACCGTGATGGGCTATGCCGGCTTATGTGACGCGCATGACCTGCAGCCACGGACCGATCCCTACTTTCATGCCGCCAGCATCGAACAAGTGCAAAGCTGGCTCGCCAGCCAGGGCGGTACGTGCGCCAAGGCGATCGTCAACGCGCTTCCCGCCCCGTTCCTCGATACCGACGGCTGGCACAAGCCGCTGGTGGTGCCTGCGCGCACACCTTTCAGCCTCACCGGATCGACCAGCTTCGTCGATCCGTCGGCGCGCCTGACGTACGCGTTCGAGCAGATGGATTCCGGCGAAGCGCAGGCGATGGAGAACGCGGTCGCCGACGTGGGTTCAGGCCCCCTGTTCCGTTCGCGTCCACCGGCCAGGGAACCCCAGCGGAGCTTTCCCTCGATGGCCGTGCTGACGGGCGATGAAGCGCTCGGACTGGGCGACGCCTATCCGCAGACCTCGCGCGACCTGCATTTCCGCATGACCGTGCGCGACAACCTCGATCATCGCTCGCACGTCGTGTCGGCCGACCGCACGGTCAAAGTGATCGATACGGGAGCCGCGTTCGAACTCACCGCCCCTGTCGCCGGCGCCGTGCTCCGGAAAGGCAAGGCGCGCCAGCTACGATGGAAAGTGGCAGGCACGCGGCAGGCGCCCATTTCGTGCGACGCCATCCGCATCGACCTGTCGCTGGACGGCGGCCGCAGCTTCCTGGAGACGCCGCTCGCGGCGTCCGTGCCCAACACGGGCCGCGCCAGCGTCACGATTCCCGAGAACACCGCGGCGTCGCGTCATGGACTGCTTCGTGCCAGCTGCGTCGAGGGCGCGTTCTTCGCGCTGTCGCCCGGCGAAGTCGAGATTCGCTGACGGATCGGATCAGAGGCCGAGGGAAATTTCCTCGGCCTCCACGCCTGCCATATGGATGTGATTGACGAACAACGAGAACGCCAGCTTCCCGGCAAGCCCATGCACATGCTGCATCCACGGCGGAAGGTACCGCGGCACGGCGATGTCGCCGCTCTCGAAATGCGCCTCGAGGCTCATCACGTCGTGAAGGGCGAGCTTTCCCGCGAACAGGTTGCGCAACAGGTCGAGACGACGCTGGCGCAAGGCCCACCGGAAGAACGTATGCACCGCCAGGAGGCCACTGAGATAGACGTTGTCCTTCGCGAACGCGGAGCCGCCCGTCAGGGGCACGCCACGGAAGACACGCTGGGCCGAATGGAAACTGTCGGGCACGTTCTGGCCGCACTCGCGGAAATAGCGGAAGACCTCGACGAAATCCGCGCCGTTCAGCGCCATGTCGATGGCCAGGATGCGCAGGCTGATGCGCTTCAACCGCGAAATGTCGATCGCACCCGACATCAGTTCGGCGAAGACGGCCAGTCCTTCCTGGGTCGCGGTGACACGCGGCGACGTTCGCGCCAGTGACGCCAGCACCGGCTGCTCGCGTCCGTTCAACGCCGTGAGCGAGTGCACGAAGGCTTCGTGGGCCAGCAACTGGTGACGGTCGTATTCCGTGAAGCGCACGCCGCCGCGCAGGCGGATCCGCGTCGCGCCGGCCGCCGCTTTCGCGGTCAATTCCGGGTCCACTTCCACCGAGATCGTTCCGGGCGCGAAGAAGGCATCCAGTCGCTCGGCCATGTCCCGGCGCAGCTCCTCCGCGGGGATACTGCCCATCGCGTCCTCGGTTTCGAGGTCGGCGCCCAGCTCGTCGGCCAGATCGACGAAATAGCGCGCGGCGTCGAGATTGCTCCGGTTGCCGCCGGGAATCGCGTCGCCCGGCTTGCCGTAAAGGGCGATCGAGGCCTCGGTCACGCCGTCCGTGCCCGCGGCGTCGAGCATGCGGGTGGCGATTCGCCAGGATTCAGCCGTGCGACGGAGGTATTCCGCGATCGGGTGATCCTCGTCCGCCTCGGCTTCGATGGCCTCCAGTTCGGCCCGCGTTTCACCCAACGCCGGCGGACGGTAACGAATGTCCGGGATCGACAGGCGCCCTGCGCCGAACTCCTCGATCAGCCGCTCTTCCACCGAAGCCGGCCAGGAGACCGTGGGAAGGATACGGATGGCGCGGACGGCGGCGAGGAGGCGCTGGTCGAGCGCCGCATAGCGCCGCATCTCGGCCGAGAGGTGGGACGGGACGGCTTGGGCATGCATGGGGGGCGATTATAGGCCGATCCGCAGGGGGTGCCCTCCCCTGCATGGGGTTCAGCGCGAGGAGATGTATTTCTCGCGACGGATCTGCTGCACCGCCAGTCCGTGCTCCTTCAGCGCCGCGAAGGCCGCATCGACCATGTTCGGGTTGCCGCACAGGTAGGCGATGTCGGATTCGCCGCTGGGCTCCAGTTCGGCCAGCATGTCCTGGACATAGCCCAGGCGGTCGTGCGGGCGCGGATGGGGCCGGGCGCCACGCGACAGGCAAGGATGGAAGGTGAATCCCTCGTGGGTACGGGCGAAGGCCTCGAATTCCTCACCGTAAAGCAATTCACCTTCGTTACGGGCGCCGTAGAGCAGCACGAAACGGCATCCGCGGCTGGCGATCAGGGACGCGATCTGCGGCAACATGGCGCGGTATGGCGTGACGCCCGTACCCGTGGCGATGAGGATGTAGCGCTTGTTCTGGTCGCCATCCATGAGGCAGAAGCGCCCATAGGGGCCGCTTGCGTCGATCGTCCCGCCCTGCTCCAGGTCGCCCAGCAGCTTGGTCGCGGCCCCACCGTCGACGTAGCTGACCGCGATCTCGATCCGCTCCACCGGGCCGCTTCCATCGCCCACGGTGCCCACGGAATAGCTCCGTTTGGTGGGTTTCCCGTCGTCGTACTGGAAATGGACCTGGAGGAACTGGCCCGGGACGAAGGCCAGCGCCTGGCCATCCACCCGCTCGAAGGACAGGTGCCGCACGGTGGGCGCGAGCATGAAGCTGTCGGCGAGGCGGAGTTGGAATTGTTCGGCCATGGAAAGTCTCTGTTGACGCCAGGGCACGAGGTAGCCCGGCAAAGCCCGGTATAATAGGCGGCTTGTCATTCCGGCGCAGCCCATGACCACTCCCGCATTACACGTCAATAACCTACGAAAGACCTACGGCAACGGCGTCGAGGCCCTGAAGGGCATCTCCCTGACCGTCCAGCCGGGGGATTTCTTCGCCCTGCTCGGCCCTAACGGCGCCGGCAAGTCGACCCTGATCGGCATCCTGTCGTCCCTGGTGAACGCCTCGTCGGGCGACGCCGAGGTCTTCGGGGTATCGATCCACAAGAATCGCAGCGAGGCCATGCGGTTGATCGGCCTGGTTCCCCAGGAGATCAACTTCAACCAGTTCGAGAAGCCGTTCGACATCTGCGTGAACCAGGCCGGCTTCTACGGCATCGGCCGCGCCGAGGCCGCCGTGCGCGCGGAAAAGTACCTGAAGGAACTTCGCCTCTGGGAAAAAGCCCACCATCAGGCGCGGATGCTCTCGGGGGGCATGAAGCGCCGCCTGATGATCGCCCGCGCGATGATGAACGAGCCGAAGCTGCTGATCCTCGACGAACCCACCGCGGGTGTCGACATCGAGATCCGCCGCTCCATGTGGCAGTTCGTCAGCGGCATCAACGCCGCCGGCACCACGGTGATCCTCAC
>DATNJP010000500.1:0-4327 GCA_035603855.1 Luteibacter sp.
CGCCGACGCCGTCAACAACCACAGCGGCCCGTGGACCGCGGCTCCGCTCGTCGCCGGTGGCGCCACCGGCGGCACGAAGACCGAAGTCACCGACCCGTCGGATCGCCGCCGCATCATCGGCACGGTCGAGAACACCGACCCGGCACTGGTTGACCGTGCGCTCGCCGCCGCCGTCAAGGCGCAGCCGGGCTGGGATCGCCTGCCGGCCGCCAGCCGCGCCGCCATCCTCGAGCACGCCGCCGAGCAGCTCGAGCACAACCGCGCCGAGTTCATCGCGCTGTGCGTGCGCGAAGCGGGCAAGAGCCTGCCGGACGCCATCGCCGAGATCCGCGAGGCCGCCGACTTCCTGCGTTACTACGCCACCATGGCGCGCCGCCTGTTCGGCCAGCCCGAACAGCTGCCGGGCCCCACGGGCGAAAGCAACCAGCTGTTCCTCAACGGCCGTGGCGTGTTCGTCTGCATCAGCCCGTGGAACTTCCCTCTGGCGATCTTCCTGGGCCAGGTGGCCGCCGCGCTCGCCGCGGGCAACTCCGTCATCGCCAAGCCCGCCGAACAGACCTCGCTGATCGGCTACGCCGCGGTGAAGCTGCTGCACGCCGCCGGCGTGCCGGTCGACGTCCTGCAGTACCTTCCGGGCGACGGTGCCACCGTGGGTGCCGCGCTCACGCGCGATCCGCGCGTCTCGGGCGTGGCCTTCACCGGCTCCACGGAAACCGCCTGGGCGATCAACCGCGCGCTGGCCGCGCGCAACGCGCCCATCGCCGCGCTGGTCGCCGAGACCGGCGGCCAGAACGCCATGATCGCCGACTCCTCGGCGCTGCCCGAACAGATCGTCAAGGACGTGATCGCCTCGGCGTTCCAGTCCGCCGGCCAGCGTTGCTCCGCCGCTCGCGTGCTGTTCGTGCAGGAAGACATCGCCGACAAGGTCACCGCGATGCTCGCCGGCGCCATGGCCGAACTGAAGGTCGGTGATCCGGGCCTGCTCTCGACCGACGTGGGCCCGGTGATCGACGAAGACGCGCGCAAGATCCTCGTCGACCATGCCGCGCGCATGGATCGCGAAGCGAAGAAGATCGCCGAAGTGCCCTTGCCGGAATCGACCAGCCACGGCACGTACTTCGCACCGCGCGCCTACGAGATCCCGTCGCTGGAAACGCTCACCCGCGAGATCTTCGGCCCCGTGCTGCATGTGATCCGCTGGAAGGGTTCGGACCTGGAGAAGGTCGTCGAGCAGATCAACGGCACCGGCTTCGGCCTGACGTTGGGCATCCACAGCCGCATCGACGACACCATCGAGTACATCCAGAGCCGCGCACGCGTCGGCAACTGCTACGTCAACCGCAACCAGATCGGCGCGGTGGTCGGTGTGCAGCCCTTCGGCGGCGAAGGCCTGTCGGGCACCGGGCCGAAGGCCGGCGGTCCGCACTACCTGCTCCGCTTCGCGGGCGAACGCACGCTCACCATCAACACCACGGCCGCGGGCGGCAATGCCTCGCTGCTGACCATCGGCGAGTAATCCACCGACGGTTGTTCGAGAACCGCGCCCTGCGAGGGGCGCGGTTTTTTTATGCCCGTCATTCTTGCCTTAGAATGGCTCGGGAATCCAAGGGGAATCGCCAGGTTGAGCCACGAAACGATCATCAATCCCGCCGTACGCGAAGCCGTGGCGCAGCATGCGCAGGCGTTCGCGAACGCGGAGCCGTTCCGCCATGTCGTCATCGACGACTTCCTGGATCGTGCCTACATCGACGAACTGCTCCGCGAATTCCCCGCGTTCGAGCGTGGCAACTACATCGGCGATGACGGGCGTCCGGGCGGCAAGTCCACCGTGGATGCCATGCCGCACCTGGGCCCGGCGTATCGCCGGCTCGACGAGGTGATCCAGACGCCGGCGTTCCTCGCCTATATCGGTCGCATCACCGGTATCGACGACCTCCTCTACGATCCGTTCTACCTGGGTGGCGGCACGCACGAGAATCGCAACGGCCAGCCGCTCAGCGCACACATCGACTTCAACTATCACCCCAGCGAACGCTGGCATCGCCGCCTGAACCTCATCGTGTACCTCAACCACGAGTGGGAGGCGAACTGGGGTGGTTTGCTGGATCTTTATCGCGATCCCTACGCCGACCCGAAGCCCACGGTCAGTGTCATGCCCTTGTTCAACCGCTGCGTCATCTTCGAGACCACCGAGAACAGCTGGCACGGTTTCGACAAGATCAGCCTGCCGGAAGATCGCCCCGGCCTCTCGCGGAAGTCGATCGCGCTGTACTTCTACACGAAGGAGCGCCCCGTCGAGGAAACCGCCGGACGGCACACGACGCACTACGTAAACCGGCAGCTTCCCGAGCACCTTGCCGCCGGGCACGTGCTTTCCGAGACGGACGTGTCGACCTTGCGCGAACTGATTGCCGCGCGCGACGCGCAGATGAAGATGCTCTACGAGGAAAACGGCAGGTTGCTGCAAGCGCAGGACAAGGGCTTCGGCGGGCACGCGCTCTATCTCATGAAGCGCCTGTACATGCGCTATCGCAGGAGCACGGCGGGTTGATGGCTCGCCATTTCCTGGGCGGCCGCCCTCCTACAACTTAAGACCTATTGCGGTCCCACGGGACCGCTGCTCCTCTTGAGGCACATCACGCCGGCCGGAACCTGGCGTCCCATTCACCAGGGAGGGTCGCAACATGACGTTGCCGCTACCTGCTACATCCGTATCGTCGAGCCTGCATCACGCGACATCGCCCGGCGCACGCCCGGGCGACCGACACGTCACCGGCAGCTCCCGACGATGGGACAGTCCGGAACTGCGTGAATTGCTGGGTGGCAGGGGCGGCATCCTCGCTTCGCGCGAGATCGAGCAACGCTTCGACGACGAACACCTGGGCATCGTCAAGGCACGCGGCCTGCTCGCCTTACCCTCGCTCGTGATCGTCGCCGGTGCGGCGGACGTCATCATCCAACAGTGCGAAAACGGCAATGTGCTGACCGGCCTGCGCGGCTCGGGGAACGATTGCCACCTGATCTTCAGGCATGCCTATGGGCGCGTGCGATGCACCATGCGCACGATGGCGGGTGCCGGCGACGTGCACGTCGGCCTCCTCGACCACCGGCATTTCGACGAAGTGCGGAGCTTCAGCATCCTGCGGCCACGCACCCGGCGAGGGTCATCCGAAGGCAGCCAGGATCATCCCCACGGTACGTTGTGGACCACGCTCGAATACCAGGCCGAGCCGCTTTGCGAATTGCAGGGCCTCATGTGGCGCGGCGGTGCATTGCAGATCGCGAGCCTGGTGCTGACGCCGTGATCGGTGCTTACGTCGACAACATCGAACTGCACTGAGCCCATGAAGAAAGGGCCCCTGACGGGGCCCTTTCGTGTTGCGATCTGCGGGGATGCTTACTTCAGCCCGCGATCCTTCAGCATCGGCTCGATGCTCGGCTCCTTGCCGCGGAAGTCGCGATACAGCTTGCTCAGCTCGACCGTGTTGCCACGCGAGAGGATCTTGTCGCGGAAGATCTGGCCGTTCTCACGGGTCAGGCCGCCATGCTCCTTGAACCACTCGAAGGCATCGGAGTCGAGCATCTGCGTCCACAGGTAGGCGTAGTAACCCGCGGCATAACCGTTACCCCAGATGTGCTGGAAGTAGCTGGAGCGATAGCGCGGCGGTACCTGCGGCAGCGTGAAGCCGGCCTTCGTCAGCGCGTTGGTCTCGAAGGCGTCGACGTCCTGCTTCGGGCCACCGGCGGGAAGCATGTGCCACTGCATGTCGAGCAACGCGGCCGAGATCAGTTCGCTCATGGCGTAGCCCTGGTTGAAGCTGCCGGCCTTCTTGATCTTCGCGACCAGTTCCGCCGGCATGGGCGCGCCGGTCTGGTAGTGCTTCGCGTAGTTGGCGAAGACCTTCGGATCCGAGGCCCACTGCTCATTGAACTGCGACGGGAATTCGACGAAGTCGCGCGCCGTGTTGGAGCCGGACAACGAGGGGTACTGCGAATCCGCGAACATGCCGTGCAACGCATGGCCGAACTCGTGGAACATCGTCGTGACGTCGTCGAAGGACAACAGCGCCGGCTGGCCCGCGGCGGGCTTGGTGAAGTTGGTGACGTTGTAGACGACGGGCTTCGCACCGAAGAGCTTCGACTGGTCGACGAGATTGCTCATCCACGCGCCGCCGTTCTTGTTGTCGCGCTTGAAATAGTCGCAGTAGAACAGCGCCATGGAGGTGCCGTCCTTGTCGAACACTTCGAACACACGCACGTCCGGCTGCCACACCGGGATGTCCTTGCGCTCCTTGAAGGTGATGCCGTAAAGCTGGTTGGCCGCGTA
>DATNJP010000501.1:0-8825 GCA_035603855.1 Luteibacter sp.
GGGAGCCGCTTCAGCGGCGATCCCGGGGCAGCGGGCCAGGTTACGACAAGCACCCATCGCCGCTGAAGCGGCTCCCACAGGTGTCGTGCACGCACCGATCGCCGCTGAAGTGGCTTCCACAGGTGTTGTGCACGAAGGTAGCAGCCCATCTGTGAAAACAGAAAGGCCGCGCCTTGCAGCGCGGCCCTTCCGTTTGCAGAACCCTGCCGCGGATTACTTCGCGAACAGGTGTTCCACGCCAGCGCGCTCTTCGCGCAGTTCCTTGTTGGTCGCGTCGATGCGCGCCTGCGAGAACGCGTTGATCGCCAGGCCCTGGACGATCGCGTACTTGCCGTTCTTGACCGTAACCGGGTAACCGAAGATCACGCCCGGCTCGATGCCGTACGAACCGTCCGACGGGATACCCATCGAGACCCAGTCACCCTCGGCCGTGCCGAGCGCCCAGTCGCGCATGTGGTCGATGGCGGCCGAAGCGGCCGAGGCAGCCGACGAGGCGCCGCGGGCCTTGATGATGGCCGCGCCACGCTGCTGCACGGTCGGGATGAAGGTATCGGCATACCAGGTCTGGTTGACCTGCTCGAGCGCCGCCTTGCCCTTCACGGTGGTCTCGTGGAGGTCCGGGTACTGCGTGGAGCTGTGGTTGCCCCAGATGGTGACCTTCTTGATGTCGGTCGTGTGCGCGCCGGTCTTCTCGGCCAGCTGCGACAGTGCGCGGTTGTGGTCGAGGCGGACCATCGCCGTGAAGCACTTCGGATCGAGGTCCGGTGCGTTCTGCTGGGCGATCAGCGCGTTGGTGTTGGCCGGGTTGCCGACGACCAGCACGCGGACATCGCGCTTGGCATGGTCGTTCAGCGCCTTGCCCTGCGGACCGAAGATGGCGCCGTTGGCCTCGAGGAGGTCCTTGCGCTCCATGCCCGGGCCACGCGGACGCGCGCCCACGAGCAGCGCGTAGTCGACGTCCTTGAACGCGACATTGAGGTCATCGGTGGCGACCACGCCCGCGAGGGTCGGGAACGCGCAGTCGTTGAGTTCCATCACCACGCCCTGCAGCGTGGGCAGCGCCGGGGTGATTTCGAGCAGGTGCAGGATCACCGGCTGGTCCGGGCCGAGCATGTCGCCGGCGGCGATACGGAACAGGAGGGCATAGCCGATCTGGCCGGCAGCGCCGGTGACGGCAACGCGAACGGGTGCTTTCATCTTTCGACTCCTCAGGGATACCGCTTTAACGGACGATCAGTTGAGTTCGGCGAAGAACTCGACGATGCGGGCCATGCCCTTGTCGAGTGCTTCGTCAGGACAGGAATAGGAAATACGCAGCGCGCGCGGTTCGCCGAATGCGGAACCGGGCACGCACGCCACGCCCTTGGCTTCGAGCAGCACGGCGCAGAAGTCGACGTCGGACGCGATGGCGACACCGTTGTGCTTCTTGCCGAAGGCCACGGATACATCGGGGAAGGCATAGAACGCGCCCTGCGGACGCGGACAGACCACGCCGGGGATTGAGACCAGCGCGTTGTACACGCGGTCGCGCTTCGCGGCGAACTCATCGCGACGGGCGGCGGGAACGTCCTGCGGGCCGGACAGCGCGGCGACCGCCGCGGCGGTGACAACTTCCGGCAGGCTGGTGATGTGATTCGAATTGAGCGTGGTGACCGCCAGGGCCACGGCTTCCGGGGCGGCGATGAAACCGACGCGCCAGCCGGGCATGCCGTAGGTCTTCGACAACGAGTCGACGAAGATCACGCGGTCCTTCAGTTCCGGACGGACATGCACGAAGTTGTGGTAGCCGACGCCGTCGAACACCATCGTGTTGTAGATGTCGTCGGTGATGATCCAGGTATCCGGATACTTCGCGATCACGTCGGCCAGCGCGGCGATTTCGTCGCGCGTGTAGACCATGCCGGTGGGATTGGACGGGTTGTTGAACAGGAACACGCGCGGCTTGCGCGCCAGCGCGGCGTCGAGCTGTGCCGGCGTGAGCTTGTAGTGCTGCTCCGGCGGGCACGGCAGGATGTTGATCTTCGCGCCGACGATCTCGGCGATGTCGACGTAGCTGGTCCAGTACGGCGCCGGGAAAGCGATCTCGTCGCCTTCGTCGAGCAGCGCCTCGGCCAGGTTGTAGAGCACCTGCTTTGCGCCGACACCCGTGGTGATGTTGGCGCGCGTATAACCGGTGAGGCCGAGCGCTTCGATGTGCCCGAGGAAGGCATCGATCAGCGCATCGGCGCCACGATTGCTGCCGTACTGGCCGGAATCCTTCGCCAGGGCGTCGCGGGCGGCCGCGTAGACGTGCTCACCCGGGAGGAAGTTGGGAACGCCGATCGAGAAGCTGACGATGTCGCGCCCCTCGGCCTTCAGGCGCTTTGCCTTCTCGGCAATGACCATGATGGCGCTGGGCTTGGCACGACCGATACGCTTGGCGAGTTGCGGCATCGTTTCCTCGAGGGGGATGGGGCAAAGGCCGCTATTTTAACACGGGGTTCGCATTCTGGCCGCGCTGTCGCGCGGATCGCCGCTGAAGTGGCTCCCACAGACACGAGCATCGCCGCTGAAGCGGCTCCCACAGAGACCCCTCGGCTCCCACAGACATCCCTTGGTTCCCGACCGGTCCCCGGCCTGCCCCATGTGGGAGCCGCTTCAGCGGCGATAACGGACACGAAAACGCCGCCCGAAGGCGGCGTTTTCAGCAGAACACGAGACAAGCGCCTCAGCGCGCGTCCAGCACCTCATTCCACTCCTTCACCTTAACCGCCTGCTTCTCGAGCAGCGCGTCCACGTCGCCCTCGACGATCACCTGCTCGATGGTGTCGTCCTGGCGGATGGCGTCGACCACCTTCTGGTCTTCCGGACCCACGATCTCGCCGAAGACGCTGTGCTTGCCGTCCAGCCACGGGGTCGGGCCATGGGTGATGAAGAACTGCGAACCGTTGGTGCCCGGGCCGGCGTTGGCCATGGAGAGGATGCCCGGCTTGTCGTGCTTCAGGCTGGAGTCGAACTCGTCGCCGAAGCGGTAACCCGGGCCGCCACGGCCCGAACCTTCGGGGCAGCCGCCCTGGACCATGAAGTCCGAGATCACGCGATGGAACGACAGGCCGTCGTAATAGCCGCGCCGGGCCAGGTTGACGAAATTGGCCACCGTCATCGGGGTCTTCTCGTCGTGCAGGCGCAGGTGAATGTCGCCCTTGTTCGTCTTCATGGTGACGTTGATGGTCATCGCGATTCCTGTAACTCGTTGAAAATCGACCCGACCGCTCGACGCGGCCGGTGCCGGGGGCTGCAAAGGCTACCGAAGATGGCGCCGCAATCCCAAGAGTTCAAGCAAGAAGTCGTGATGACGCCTCAATTCGCGGGCAGGGCCAGCTGTTGGGCGGTGAGCGCGCCGGCACCACGTGGCCGGGTTTCCCGTACCGCGGCGTCTTCCGGCAGCGCCCTGCCTTCCGTCACATGGGCCCAGGCGCGGTCCAGCGCCGCATAGCCGAAGGGCAGCAACGGCGCGTGGTGGTCGCCGAAGTCCGGGAAGGCCAGGAACGCGTCGAAATGCTGCGCGTAGGGCACCTTCCAGAACACCGGCGAACGGCCGGATGCGCGCAGCCACTTCACATAGGGCTCCGAGCTGAAGGCCACCGGGATAAGGCCATCCTGCGCGCCATGCACCACCAGGATCGGCAATCCAGCACGCGGCAGCTCGGCCGTCGTGGCCTCCACACCCTCGTGCAGGCGCCGGCTGTCCTCACCCTGCCCCGTCCACAGTTCGCGCAGGCAGAGGTTGCCCGGCAGGGTCGGATCCAGCGACAGGTCCGTGCCCCCCGCCAGAACGATGCCGGCGCCCGGCGGCACGCCGGAGCCGTCCGCCCACCAGGCGGCGCGGATGATCGCGTCGGCGGGGCCGGCCAGTCCGCCCGCATGCTGGGCGCGGTAAGAGAAGCCGCAGGCCATGTCGCCGACAGGGCGCTTCAGGTAAGCGGAGGCGTAGGCCGCGGTCACGGCGCGCCAGAGGTCGAGCGAGGTCGACGACGCCCCCACGGCAAGCGCGTCGTCCTGCCAGCCTGACGCGCGCAGCATCGCCAGGGCTTCGGAGGCCTGCGCGGCCGGCGTGTTGGCCGAGAGCTTGCCGTGCGCTCGCAACGAAGCGCAACGAAGCGCCCATGCCGGAGGGGCCGCGTGGGCCACGCGCGCGAACGGCACGCCGTCGAACTCCGGCGCGGCGAGCGCGCACGGCAGCAGCACGGCCGCTTCGGTGGCGTAATCGTAGAAGGGGCGGCCATGACCGGGAACGCGGATGTTCGGTTCCAGCGCCACGACGGCCGCCAGGATGCCGTCCTTGTCGTCACCGGCGGCGCGCAGCACGGCACCGCCACCGTTCGAGAGTCCCGTGGCGATGATGCGCGTATTGGCGGCCGTGAATGGCGCCTCGTCCGGGAACGCGCGGTCGAGCATGGCGAGGCCGAAGCGCGCGGCCTGCAGGACATGGCGTCCCCAATCCGCCTCCGGGTTGTCGCCCGAATGCGCATGCTTCACCGCGATACCCGCATCGGACGCCGCGCGCGCCGGTTCGAATTCCAGTGGTGCCGAACCGGCCTTCGCGCGCGTGCCATCGAGCGCCACGCCGCTGTTGTCGGCCGTATCGAAATATCCTGCGCCTGTTCCCTTGTCGGTATAGGCGACGGCGCAGCCTCGCGGCAGGCCCCAGCCGCCGGCGAGCGCGATGGCACCGTAGATACCGCGCGAACCCGACGAAGCCGTCACTACCAGGCAGCGCTTCGTGCGGTCGAAATCGTCCGGCACCTGGACAAGAACGCGGTGCGGCGCATGGGCACCTGGCAACGTGGCGAAGGCCGTGAATTCCCGCCCGGGAACGGCCGGCACCTGTCCGTAGAGCGTGCCGAAGCCGCCCAGCGGGCCCAGATCGGCGATACCTTTCCAACTGCTCTGGATCGCCCTCCGGCGAAGCTCGGCGGGCGTCGGTGCGGCAGGCTGGACAAAGGCGGCTGGCGTGCCTGCGAGGCCACGCAGGCCCAGGCCCGCGCTCAGCAGGTCGTCACCGTCGCGGTGCGTGGTGACACGTACTTCGCCGAAGCGATCGGGTGCGGACATGCTGCCTTTCCTCGTGGCGGGTGCCGTCGCGCAGGAGAGGACACCGAACGAGACGGCGGCGATGACGACCAGGGGAAAGATGCGTGACATCGAAGCACGATAGCAAGCGTGTCGCGTGCCACCATCGTACGAAAGGGCAATACGCACTCGACGGCGACGCGTTACCTCGTTACCGTCGCGAACGATGAACCGCATCCTCGTCGCCGACGACCATCCCCTTTTCCGTGCCGCGCTTCGCCAGGCGGCCGCCGCGGCCGTGCCCGATGCCGTCGTCACCGATGTGGCGGACCTGGAGAGCCTGCTCGCCGCGCTGTCTGCCGCGCCGGACACCGATCTCGTCCTGCTCGATCTGCGCATGCCGGGAAGCCGCGGCCTGTCGGGCCTGGCGGCGCTTCGCGGACAGTTCCCCGGTGTCGCCGTGCTGGTCGTGTCGGCGCACGACGAGCCGCCGGTCGTTCGCCGCGTCCTCGCCCACGGCGCCGCGGGGTTCATTCCGAAAAGCGCGGATCCCGCGACCATCGCCGAGGCGGTCCGCCGTGTCCTCGACCAAGGCCACTGGCTACCGCCCGAACTGGCCCGCGCCGTGGCCGCCATCCCTGCGGATGCCGGCGACACCGCGCTCGCCGCGCGCCTGTCGCGCCTGACCGAGCAGCAGTTCCGCGTGCTGTCGATGCTCGCCGAGGGGTTGCTCAACAAGCAGATCGCCGATCGCCTGAGCGTGCAGGAGCGCACGGTGAAGGCGCACGTGACGGCGATCTTCGAAAAGCTCGACGTACGCAATCGCACACAGGCGGGTGTGTTGCTGCGCTCGCTCGACCTGGGCGACACCGGACCCTGAGCCGCCAGCCAGGTCAGGCGCGGGCAACCAGCCTCTGCATCGCCTGGCGCATGGCCAACGGCTTCAGCGGCTTGTACAGCACGCTGCCGCCGGCTTCCTGCAAGCGTGCGCGCAGATCCACGTCGCGGTCGGCGGTGACGAACACTACGGGCACATCGCCGAACCGTCGGCGCAGGATGCGCAGGGCATCGAGCCCCGTGCGTCCCGCATCGAGGTGGTAGTCGAGGACAAAAAGATCGGGCTCACCGGCGGGCGCGTGGGCGTCGCGTAGCGCGTCCACCGTCCAGCCAAGTCCGCGCAACAAGGTCGCCGTCGCCATGAGCGCGACGGGATCGTTATCCACGACGATGGCGTGGCCCGCCGTGATCGAGGCGACCACCTGCACCGCCGCCGGTTCGCGCCATCCAGGCGCGGCGATCGGCGCCACGACGTCGAACACGCTGCCGCGGCCAGGCCACGACCGCACGGCCAGCGCATGTCCCAACAAGGTCGCCGTGCGCTCCGCGATCGCGAGGCCCAACCCGAGTCCCTGGCCCACGGCGGCGTCGCCACGGCGGAATGCCTCGAAGATCACCTCGCGATCCATCGGCGTGATGCCCGGTCCGGTGTCCCACACTTCGATGCGGATCTCGGATCCCGCGCGGCGGCAGCCGAGCAACACGCGGCCACCTTCGGCGTAACGCAGCGCGTTGGCAAGGAAGTTCTGCACGATCCGGCGCAGGAGTTGTGGATCGGTACGCACCCACGCACGCGTCGGCACGCAATCGAATCGGACGCCACGCTCCGTGGCGAGTGCGCGTCCTTCGGCGGCGAGCGGCCCGATGACGTCGTCCAGCGCGACGTCGACGATGCGTGGCGACAGCCGTCCACCTTCGAGCCGCGCGATGTCGAGCAGACCCGCCAGCAGGTTCTCCGTGGCGACCAGTGCGCCATCCAGGTGACGCGCCGTGTCCGCGTCACCGTGGCCCGCACGCAACGCATGCGCGAACAGTTGCGCCGCGTGCAGCGGTTGCAGCAGGTCGTGGCTCACGGCGGTGAGGAAGTGGCCCTTCGCTTCGTTGGCCTGGTGCGCTTCGGCCATGGCGCGCTGCAATTCCACCGTGCGCTCGGCCACGCGAAGTTCCAGTGTTTCATTGGCGCGAATGAGTTCGTCTTCCGTCTCGCGGAACGAGGTGACGTCGGTGAACGTCGCGACGTACCCCCCGCCAGGCATGGGATTGCCGCGGATCTCGACCACCGTGCCGTCGGGAAAGCGACGCTCGGCCAGGTGGGGCGACCCGGAGCGCATGCGTGCGATCCGCCGCTCCACGCGCGAGGCGAGATCGCCCGGCCCGATCAACCCGCTGGCGATGTTATGGCGTACGAGGTCGGTCGCCGATCGGCCAACGCAGAGCATGCCGGGCGGATAACCGAACAGCTCCGCATAGGGTTTGTTCCACGCGACCAGCCTCAGTTCGGCATCGACCACGCAGATACCCTGGCTCATGGTTTCCAACGCGGCCTCGAGGACGCGCTGGTTGAAGCGCAGGTCCTCGGTCGCCTCGCCGACGATGGCCGCGACCGTGTCCAGTTCGTCCTGCCGTTGCCGGTGAACGACCTGCAACAACAGCCGTGCGGAGCCCGCGCCGATCACCGCCGCGAGCTCGTGTTCCACCAAGGCGGCGAGCGTCCCACCGGCGGCACCGCTGCGAGGTGCCTCGGCGAACAGGGCATCCACGCGTTCGATGGCGAGGAATCGGGTGGCCAGTGCGCGAAGATCGCCCGCATCGACACCACCCAGCTCGGCCGAAGGCACGGCGGCGCGTCCGTAACGCGACGGCGCCACCAGCGCGATGGTCGCGAGGTTCGCACCCAGGCCCAGCACGACGGCGCGACCGAGACGACTCCAGTCCTCGAGGCCGAGCAGCCGATCCGGCGCAAGCCAGTCGATACCGAAGGGGCCTTTGCCCACCCATGCGGGTTCCGGTGTCACGAGGGCCGGCAACACGACATACATCCACACCAGCGTGCCCACGACGAGTCCCGCGCCGACCGCACGGGCACCGGTACGCGGACGATAGACGGCGATCAGCAGCGCGGGCGCCAGGCCGGCCAGGGCGGAAAACGATATGCCACCGATATCGGCCAGCGCGTCATTTCCCGCGAGCATGCGGCTGTATGCCCAGGCGAGCAGGATCACGGCGACGATAACCACGCGGCGCTGCGTGATGACCTGACCGCGCAGGTCGCCACGCTCGTCGCGTCCCCAACCTCCCAGCACGCGCACCGGCGCGACGAAATGGTTCACCACCATCAGGCTCAATGCCAGCGTCGCGACCACCACCATGCTAGTAGCGGCGGACAGGCCGCCGAGGAAAGCGAACAGCGCCAGGCCGCCCTGCTGTCGCGACAAGGGCAAGGCAAGCACGTAGAGATCGGAAGGCACGCCCAGCGGCGCAAGCGTGGCGTCGCCGAGCTTCGCCAACGGCAGGATCGGCAACGAGATGAGCAGCATGTATAGCGGGAAAAGCCAGCGCGCCGTGCGCACATGCCGGACGTCGCGGCATTCCACCATGCCCGCATGGAACTGGTGCGGCAACGTGAACATCGCCAGCGCGCCGAGCAGGATCAGCGCCGGAAAACCCGCCGCGTCGTGCGGCATCGCGGCGGCCCGCGCCACCGCCGCGGGATCCGGTGTCGCGCCGATGAGCAGCGTACCCAGCGCGAGCATCGCACCGAGCTTGAACAGCGACTCGAACGCCATCGCCAGCACCAGGCCGCGATTGTGCGCCATCGCCGAGGCGCGCCGTGTACCGAACAGCATGGCGAAAGCGGCCATCAGGAGCGCGACGTAGAGCGCACTGTCCTGCCATGCCGGCGCTTCGGCATCACGGCCACGGGCCAGCAGCCCATA
>DATNJP010000502.1:0-3664 GCA_035603855.1 Luteibacter sp.
GGCTGGGACAGCCCCTGGGGCCGCGGCCGGCCGGGCTGGCATATCGAATGCTCGGCCATGAGCGAGGCCCATCTCGGCGAAACGATCGATATCCATGCGGGTGGTGTCGACCTCACCTTCCCGCATCACGAGAACGAGATCGCGCAGAGTGTCTGCGCGCATGGCGGCAAGACCTTCGCCCGTTACTGGCTGCACAACGGCATGCTGACCTTCGACGGTCGCAAGATGTCGAAGTCGCTCGGCAACGTGCTCCAGTTGCACGAACTGCTCGGCAAGCACCCGGCGGAAGCGCTTCGCCTCATGCTGCTGCGTGGCCACTACCGCCAGCCCCTGGACTGGTCGGATAGCGCGATGACCCAGTCGGTGCGCACACTCGACGGCTGGTACGGCGTGCTGCGCGACATGGCCGACGTGGAGGTCCACGAATCCGTGATCCCGGCGTCGGTCGAGACCGCCCTGTGCGACGATCTGAACACCCCCGAGGCATTGGCCGAGATCTCCCAGCTGGCCGATGCGGCGCGGCGTGCCACGGGCGACGCCCGCGGCCCGGCCAAGGCCGCTCTCCTCGGCGGAGCCGCCCTCCTCGGCCTGCTCCAGCAGGACCCGGAGGCCTGGTTCCGCCAGGGCAACCCGGGCGATGCCGTCGACGCGGCCGCCATCGAGGCGCTGCTCGAGGAACGCCGCGCGGCTCGCGCGGCGAAGGACTTCGCCCGGTCCGATGCCATCCGCGACCAGCTCAAGGAACTGGGCATCGCAATCGAAGACAGCGCCCAAGGCACGCGCTGGAGCGTGGTAAAAGCATGACCGACCCGTTGGAACCCACCGCCGCCGCCGCGCAAGCGGCCATCGCCGAGGAATTCGCCTTCTTCAGCGACTGGACCGAGCGTTACCAGTACCTGATCGACCTCGGTCGCCAGTTACCGGCCTTCCCCGATGAACGGAAGACCGAGGAGAACCGTGTGCACGGCTGCCAGTCCATGGTCTGGCTGATTCCGTCCGGTGACGCCGAGCGCATGCATTTCGACGCGGCCAGCGATTCGGCCATCGTCTCCGGGCTGATCGCCCTCGTGCTGCGTGTCTACTCCGACCGGTCGGCCCGCGAGATCGTGGACACCGAGCCCAGCTTCATCCAGGACATCGGCCTCGCCAAGCACCTGTCCCCTACCCGCTCGAACGGCCTCGCCGCCATGCTGGTGAAGCTGAAAGCCGACGCCGCGGAGATGCTCGCGCAGGCCTGAGCAAAAAAAACCCCGCTTCATCGGCGGGGTTTCTTCATGGCTGTCGATCCGAAGCGATGGATCAGTCGCCCATCTGCTTCTGCAGGTGCTCGCGGCGCTCCTGTGCGTCGAGCGAGAGCGTCGCGATCGGTCGGGCGTCGAGGCGGTCAACGCCGATTTCCTCGTCGGTCTCCTCGCAGAAGCCGTAGCGGCCTTCCTCGATGCGGCGCAGGGCCTTGTCGATCTTGGAGATCAGCTTGCGATAGCGATCGCGCGTGCGCAGCTCGAGGGAGTTCTCGGTCTCGCGCGTGGCGCGCTCGGCCTCGTCACCCACGTCGCGGACTTCCTCACGGAGGTTGTCCATGGTCTGGCGCGACTCCTCGACCAGTTGCTCACGCCAATCCTTCAGCTTGTTGCGGAAATACGCGAGCTGACGGGGGCTCATGTACTCCTCTTTGTCAGACGGCTTGTAGCCCTTGGGCAGATCGATGACGGTCGAAGCCGGCAGCGCATAGCGGCCGTCTTCGCGCGTGAGGCCGTGGTCGGCGGTATTGGAGGCAGTGCTATTCATGCTTGATTGAGCGGACTTCTCGTTTCTGGATGAGGTGGAGCTACTCACCGCGGACGCTGTCCGGGGTGTCGCAGCGGCAACAGCCGATGCCGTACGCCCTTTCTCGGGCGCGACGGCGGGGGCGGCCGTTGCGGTTTTCTTCGCTACCGGTGCGGGTGCCGGAGCGGGTGCGGCCTTGACCGGCGCCGCGGGGACCTTCTTCGCGGCCGCCTTGGTCACGGCGGGCGCGGCTTTCTTCGCCGCGGCGGGGGCGGCTTTCACCGGGGCCTTCGCTAGGGGCTTCGACGTCGCCTTGGGCGCCGCCGTCTTGGCTGTCTTCACGGGCGCGGCCTTCGCCGGCGCCTTCTTGACGGGAGCTTTCGCCACCGGTTTCGCCACGGCCTTCTTCGCTGGCGCGGCCGCCTTCTTCGGCGCCGCCTTGGCCGCCGTCTTGGTCGCTGACTTGACGGCCGCCTTCACCGCGGTCTTCGCCGGTGTCTTCGTCGCCTTCACCCCGGCCGCAACCGTCCTGGCCGTCTTCACATCACCGGCTCCGCCCTTCTTGGCGGCGCCCTTGGCAGCTGTGGAACTATGAGCGTTTTTCGCCATTTCCTTCACCTCGGTGGCCGTGGCGGCGGGGTGTTATAGCCCAGATGCGTTACCCCAGCAACCTATCTTCTGGGATACTGTCGGCTGGCTTACGCCGGTCGACACCGGACTCACAGTGACCCGCCTCCTCCTATACCTGCTCTCTCTCTATAAACGGTGGCTGAGCCCGATGCTAGGGGCCCGTTGCCGGTTCCATCCATCCTGTTCCGATTATGCACGGGTTGCCATAGCGCGCTTCGGTCCGCTTCGTGGATCGGCCCTCGGTGCCTGGCGCATCCTGCGTTGCCAGCCACTGTGTGAAGGTGGCCACGACCCCGTCCCTGAACAATTCATCCTGCGCCGCTGCGGCGCCCAAGGAGCACATACCCATGACTGACGCCTGGCTCATCAAGAACGCCGAACTGGTCAACGAAGGCCGGCGTTTCACCGCCGACGTCCGCCTGCGCGACGGAAAAATCGCGACCATCGCGCAGAGTCTGGAAAAAGATCGTGACGAAGAGGTTATCGATGCCTCAGGCCTGTGGCTGCTGCCGGGCATGATCGACGACCAGGTCCACTTCCGCGAACCCGGCCTGACCCAGAAAGCCGACATCGCCAGCGAGTCGCGCGCCTGCGCCGCCGGCGGCATCACCAGCTTCATGGAGATGCCCAACACCAAGCCCCCCGCGCTCGACCGCGACTCGCTGGAGGCCAAGTACACGCGTGCCGCGGAGACCTCCGCGGTGAACTACGCCTTCTACCTCGGCGCCAGCAACGACAACCTCGAGGCGATCCGCGCGCTGGATCCGAAGAGCGCGCCGGGCATCAAGGTGTTCATGGGCGCTTCCACCGGCAACATGCTGGTCGACAACCCCGAGACCCTGGATCACATCTTCCGCGACGCCCCGACACCGATCATCACGCATTGCGAAGACACGCCGATGATCGACGCCAACCTCGAGAAGGCGCATGAAAAATACGGTGAGGACATCCCTGCGCGCGAACATCCGCTGATCCGCTCGCGCGAGGCCTGCATCAAGTCGACGAAGCTGGCCATCTCGCTGGCGAAGAAACACGGCACGCGCCTGCATGTGCTGCACATCTCCACCGCCGACGAGCTCGCCCTGTTCGAACCGGGCCCGATCGAGGGCAAGAAGATCACGGCGGAAACCTGCGTGCACTTCCTGCATTTCGCGGCGCCGGACTACGAGCGCCTCGGCTTCCTGATCAAGTGCAACCCAGCGATCAAGGACGAAGCCGACCGCGACGCGATCACGAAGGCACTCGCCGAGGGACGCCTCGACGTCCT
>DATNJP010000503.1:0-2515 GCA_035603855.1 Luteibacter sp.
CCGGGTGTGAGCTACATCTCGGGACCGTCCGTGCCAGTGCGTAGGGAGACCGTGAGTACCGGCACCCTGCCCCAGCCGGCCCGTCTTTATGTCGGTGGCCAGGTGTCCGTGGGTGGAGGCGGCTATCAGAACCAGACGAACTACGGCGACGGTGGCTCGGTGGCCGAGAACGGCTATTACTATGGCGGCGGCTATCCGCCCGGCTCGGGCTACGGACGCGATGGACGGGGCGGCCGCGACAACGATCATGGACATTCCGGCCACGATCACGACCACGATGGCCACGATGGCGGCGGTCACGATGGCGACCACGATCACAATCACGGCCAGAACAGCGGCTCGCTGAGTCTGGCCGCGCCCCCTGCTGGCGGTGGAAATCATGGGTCGTCCGGCGGCGCCGGGATCAAACTCGCGCCCCCGCAGCGTCAGCCCGACCGGGACAACCGCGGCAGGAATGGCTGGAACAATGGTTATTACGGGAATCCTCCTCCGCAGCCGGGCAGCGGCATGACGAACAGCCGCGCGTCCCAACCCGGCGCCGGCATGGGCTCGGGGAACCAGCCGGGCACCGGCGTCCCCATGCAAGGCGGCGGTGGCGGGTGGCGCGGCCACGGCCGCTGAGCCTGGTCGGCGATTCGCCCCGAACGGCGCCGCAGGTTCGGTACAATCGGTGGATGCTGATCACTCTTAACGGCGATGCGCGCGAATGCGCGCCCGGCACTTCCGTGTCTGCCCTGCTCGATGCCTCCGGCTACGCCGGCAAGCGGGTGGCGGTGGAAGTGAATCTCGAGATCGTGCCGCGTAGCGCGCACCCGACACACCTGCTTGCCGACGGCGACCGGGTGGAGATCGTCCATGCCATTGGCGGCGGTTGAGCCGCACCCTCCTTCGGAAGTTCCCGCATGAATCACTTTTCCCCTGCCGCCGACGACCTGCTCACCGTAGCCGGCCGCACGTTCCATTCGCGCCTCTTGACCGGCACCGGCAAGTACAAGGATTTCGACGAAACGCGCCGTGCCACCGAAGCCGCCGGCGCACAGATCGTTACGCTGGCGATCCGCCGCGTGAACGTAGGCCAGGATGCGAGCCAGCCGAATCTCCTCGACGCGCTGCCTCCCGATCGGTTCACGCTGCTGCCCAACACCGCCGGTTGCTACACCGCCGACGATGCCGTGCGCACCTGTCGTCTCGCGCGCGAACTGCTCGATGGCCACAACCTCGTGAAGCTGGAAGTGCTCGGTGACGAGCGCACGCTGTATCCCGATGTCGTGCAGACGCTGGTCGCCGCCGAGAAGCTCGTGGCCGATGGCTTCGACGTCATGGTCTACACGTCCGACGATCCGATCCTGGCGCGCCGTCTGGAAGAGATCGGCTGCGCCGCGATCATGCCGCTGGCGGCGCCGATCGGTTCGGGGCTCGGCATCCAGAATCGCTACAACCTGCTCGAGATCATCGAGAACGCGAAAGTACCCGTCATTGTCGACGCCGGCGTCGGCACGGCGTCGGACGCCGCCATCGCGATGGAGCTCGGCTGCGATGGCGTGCTGATGAATTCCGCCATCGCCGGCGCGAAGGATCCCGTGCTGATGGCCCATGCCATGAAGCTCGCCATTGAAGCGGGCCGCGCCGCGTTCCGCGCGGGCCGCATTCCACGCAAGCGCTTCGCGTCCGCCTCGAGCCCGGTGGACGGACTGGTCGGTTGACGATGACGCACGACGACGAGACCTCGGGCGACGCCCCGTTCCATCGCCGCATCCGCAGCTTCGTGCTGCGCGAAGGCCGCATGACGCCTGCGCAGCAACGTGCATTCGACGACCACTGGTCGCGCTTCGGGCTCGATTACAGCGGCATGCCGCGCGATCTCGACGCCACGTTCGATCGCCATGCGCCGCGGGTACTCGAGATCGGCTTCGGTAACGGCGAAGCATTGGCCTGGGCCAGCGAACACGACCTCGCACGCGATTACATCGGCGTGGAAGTGCATGGTCCCGGCGTGGGTCGCGTGATGAACGCGCTGGCCGAGCGCGACGCGACCAATGTGCGCCTGTACAAGCACGACGCGGTGGAAGTGCTGGAGCACGAGATCCCTCCACGCAGCGTGTCCGAAGTGCGCATCTGGTTCCCCGATCCGTGGCACAAGAAACGTCATAACAAGCGCCGCCTCGTCCAGCCCGCCTTCGTGGAGTTGCTTGCCTCGCGCATGGCGCCGGGCGGCTTGCTGCACCTCGCCACGGACTGGGAGGCGTACGCCGAGCACATGCGTGAAACGATGGAAGCGGCATCCGGCTGGCGTAACCGTGTCGGCCCCGGCCTGACCGCGGAACGACCCGCGTGGCGCATCGAAACCCACTTCGAACGCCGGGGCACCCGCCTGGGGCATGGCGTGTGGGACTTCCTGTACGAATGGCACGGAGCGACGACGGCGTCTTGACCGCCGTTTCGGCATAAAGGGACTTCGTGCTCACGGAGTCCCTGCCGATGTCCATTTCCAGCCTCGCCGACCTGATTGCCGA
Organism: Luteibacter sp.; assembly: GCA_035603855.1. Classification (GTDB taxonomy): domain Bacteria; phylum Pseudomonadota; class Gammaproteobacteria; order Xanthomonadales; family Rhodanobacteraceae; genus Luteibacter. The sequence continues at coordinate 2,514 of DATNJP010000503.1, forward strand.
AA
>DATNJP010000504.1:0-12422 GCA_035603855.1 Luteibacter sp.
CCTGGCCGGCAAGAACAAGAAGGTGCTGGTCGTCGGCTTCGACGGCACGCCGGACGGCAAGACCGCCGTGCAGAACGGCTCGATGGCCGCTACCGTCGCGCAGCAGCCGGAAGAGATCGGCAAACTCGGCGTCGAGACGGCAAAGAAACTGATCGACAAGCAACCCGTCGAAAAGTCGATCGCCGTACCACTGAAGCTCTTGACAAAAGAATGAAACAAAAAGAACGGGCCAATGGCCCGTTCTTCTTTTCACCAAGCAGGAAAGGCCTCAGCACCAGTGGGGCCACCCCACCACCATGTGGGATTCACCTCACCCCCATGTGGGAGCCGCTTCAGCGGCGATGCCCCCCAAGTAAACCCTCAATCCTGCGGCCCCGGCGCAATCACATCCCGCTGCCCATTGATCCCCATCGACGACACCAACCCAGCCGCTTCCATCGCCTCAACCAGACGCGCCGCGCGGTTGTAGCCAATGCGGAACTGGCGCTGCACGAACGAGATCGACGCCCGACGCGAGCGCAACACGAAGGCGGCGGCTTCGTCGTACAGAGGATCGAGTTCGGCATCGACGCCATCCTCGCCGGGTTCGCCTTCGGCCGCGTCGCTGACCGGACCAGCAAGGATCTCGTCCTTGTAGTCGGGCTCGCCGAACTGCTTCAGCCACGCGACGATGCGGTGTACTTCCTCGTCCGCGACGAACGCGCCGTGGATGCGCTGGGGATAACCCGTGCCCGGCGGCAGGAACAGCATGTCGCCCTGGCCGAGCAGACTTTCGGCGCCCATCTGGTCGAGGATCGTGCGCGAGTCGATCTTCGATGACACCTGGAAGGCGACGCGCGTGGGAATGTTCGCCTTGATGAGGCCTGTGATCACGTCGACCGACGGACGCTGCGTCGCGAGGATCAGGTGGATACCCGCCGCACGTGCTTTCTGCGCCAGCCGCGCGATGAGCTCTTCGATTTTCTTGCCCGCGACCATCATGAGGTCGGCAAGCTCGTCGATGACGACGACGATCATCGGCAAGGGTTCGAGATGCTCCGGCACTTCCGGGTGCGCCGGGAAGGGATTGAACAAGGGCTTTCCGGCAGCGCGTGCCTCGCGCACCTTCTGGTTGTATCCGGCGAGGTTGCGCACGCGCAGGTCGGACATCACCTTGTAGCGGTTTTCCATCTCCGCCACGCACCAGTTGAGCGCATTGGCGGCGAGCTTCATGTCGGTGACGACGGGCGCCAGCAGATGAGGAATGCCTTCGTAGACCGAAAGCTCCAGCATCTTCGGGTCGATCATGATCATGCGCACGTCTTCGGGCGTGGCCTTGTAGAGCATCGACAGGATCATCGCGTTCACCGCGACCGACTTGCCCGAACCCGTGGTGCCCGCCACGAGCATGTGGGGTGCCTTGGCCAGGTCCGCGACGACGGGTTCGCCCGTGATGCCCTTGCCCATCGCCAGGGTGAGCAACGAATCGGAATCGCGGTACTCCGCGGAGTCGAGGATCTCGGACAACGCGATCATCTGCCGCTGTTCGTTCGGCAATTCGAGACCCATGCACGTCTTGCCGGGAATCGTTTCCACGACGCGGATGGACGTGCGGCCGAGACCGCGTGCGAGGTCCTTCATCAGCGCGACGATCTGGTTGCCGCGCACGCCCACCGCCGGTTCGACTTCATAGCGCGTGATGACGGGACCGGCCGATGCGCCCACCACCTGCACCGGCACCTTGAATTCACGCAGGCGTTGTTCGATGAGTTCGCCCGTGTCGGCGAGTTCCTGCTCGGTGATCGCCAGCGCGTTGTGCGTCGCCGCGGCGAGCAAGGTGAGCGGAGGCAACCCCACGGTGTTCGCCGGCGTTGCCCTCAGCGGACGCGTGGCGGTCAGCGTGATGCCGCGCAGTGGTTCGACAGGCGCCTCGTCGTTGGCGGCGATGGCGAAGCGCGAAACGGGAGCGGCCGGGGGCGGGGTGGGCGCGAGCGCCGGCACGGGAGCGGAAGCGGGTGGCAACTCGGCTTGCACGGCGACCGACGTCGCTTCGCCGTAGGAACGATCCGCGAGGCGGAACGACGGGATGGACTCCGTTTCGCTCGTGGGCCGCGCTGTGTCGACGTAGGGATCAACCGCAGGTTCGGTGGAAGCGAGCCCTGCCCGCGACGGCGACACAGACTCCCGCTCGGCGACGTGGCCGCTGTGTTCCGACTCGATCGGCGAGGACGACGCCATGGCCCGCGGCGCCAACCACGGCTCGCGAATCACCGTGTCCGGTCGTGCACGATGGCGTGGCGGCACGGGCGTGGTGACCGACGGCCGCACGGAAGGCGCGGCCACGGGTTCGTTGCGAACAGGCTCGGTGCGGATGGGAGCAGGCGCGGCTTTTGGTTTGGGCGAGGGTGACCTGGCCTTGCGCCGCGCCGGCGCGCGGTCGACGCGCCGCACGGCGGAGGCCGGACGCCTGCCCGTGGCGCGGGAGGCGGAGCGTGTGAACAGGCGGCGTGTCCCCTCGATCGCGAGGGCGCCCATCGGTTCGAGCAATGCGTTGCCGCGCACGAGGAACGCGGACCAGGGCACGCCGACATACCAGGGCAACGCGATGGCGACGATGACGATACACAGCAGCGCCGCCGGACCAGCGAATCCGCTCACGGCACCGCCAAGCCAGTGACATACCGCGCCACCCGCCGATGGATCGTCGGTGTAGTGCGACACGACGATCCCCTCGAGCGTGGCGCTCGCGAGGATGACGAGGAGAAATCCCGCCCAGAAGCGAATGGCGCCGGGGCCGACTGTCGGCGGGCGGCGCCGACGGATCAACGCCGCAGCGAGACGCCAGAGCAGGGGGAGCAACCACAGGGTGGACAGCCCGAAGGCGCCGAACACGAAGGAGAGCATGCCAAACCGCGAGAACCTAGCGAGTTCTGTAGTTTAGCGCGCATTCGTGCGACGCCAAGCGGGAAGTGGCGATAAGCCACTGTCCCGGTTAAGAAGCCTCAGGCGCGATAGCGCGGGGCCACGTCCTTGCGCGACAGGTTCGGGCCCATGGCGAGACGCGCAGCCTCATAGGCCTTGTACTGGCCTTCGTCTTCCAGCGGCGGGATGGTGACCACTTCGCCGCGGTCGTAGCCCACCAGGGCGGCGTCGACCAGATCGGCCGTGTCCATCACCATGCCCGGAAGCAACGCATCGACGTCCTTGCCGGACTTGTCCCAGATCTCCGTGCGCGTCGCGCCCGGCAGGACTGCCTGCGCACGCACCTTCGTGCCCTGGAACTTGGCCGCGAGGCTCTGGGTGACGTTGACCAGGTGCGCCTTCGAACCGCTGTAGATGCCGTCGAACATTTCGGGCACGAACGCCAGCACCGATGCGATGTTGATGATGCCGCCCTTGTCCCGCGCAACGAACGACTTCGCGGCGGCCGCGCTCAGCAACGTGGGCGCGAGGATATTCACGGTGACCAGCTTCTCGATTGTCTCGCTGTTGTTCTCCAGGAAGCTGCCGTCGAGGGAGATGCCGGCGTTGTTGACCAGCAGGGTGATGGCGCTGTCTTCGGCCAGGCGACGCTCGACGGCGGCGATGTCCTTGCGATCGGACAGGTCGGCGCGGAGCACTTCCACCTTGCGGCCAGTGCGTGCGGTGATCTTCTGGGCCACGGATTCCAGGCGGTCGACACGGCGGGCGGCCAGGATCAGGTCATAGCCACGGTCGGCCAGACGCTCGGCATAGATCTCGCCGATGCCCGAGGAAGCGCCCGTGACCAGGGCCGTGCCTTTGTTTTCAGTGCTCATGAGGGTGACTCCGTATGGGTTGGTTGCAAAGTGATAGTGACTTCGTTGCCATACGATAGTGACTCGGGTATCATAATGCAATGGACCATGAGAAACTTTCGTCAGGCACCTGCGCCATTTCCCGTAGCCTTGCCCTGGTGGGTGACGCCTGGAGCGCATTGATCCTCCGCGACGCCAGCCGCGGCATGAGTCAGTTCGACCAGTTCCGGACCAGCCTCGGCATTGCGCCGAACATCCTGTCGCGTCGATTGAAGGCCTTGACCGAGGCCGGCGTCTTGGAGAAGCGGCGCTACAGTGAACGTCCGCCCCGCGATGAGTACGTGCTGACCCAGGCGGGACACGATTTCATCCCGATCCTCGCCGCCATGGCGGAGTGGGGCCGTCGCTACAACGGCGAAGGCACGCTGAGCCATCTGGTCGACAACGCGACCGGCGAGCGGATATGCGCCGTGGTGGTGGACGAGAAGAGCGGCAAGCGCCTAGACCAGATGCCCATGCGTCTGGTGATGCCGGAATAGGTCTAACGTCTGGACCGACGACGCGATACGACTGGCCTCATGTTTGCGGCCAGCCACGATGAAAGAACAACGCGCCGACCAGGCGCGCGTCGCGGAACACGTGAAAGCGCCGCGCAATGGGCCTCAGGATGCGAAGAAGGGGCCTCAGGAAGAGTGCCAGGCCGACGAGCACGTTCAACTCGATCAGTGCCAGCAACCCATCGATGCCGACGGTGTCGATCAGTCCCGCGAAGCCCCACAGTGGCGGAGTCATCCACACGGCTAACAGGACGCAGAGCGTGGCCGCACGCCATGTATACGCGCGCAGGTTTTTACGATGCCACTCGGCGATGAGGTTGTCGGGCTTATACCAATTCGGATCGAACGGATTCATTGGGTGTCCTTGCAGACGGGCACCTGAAACTTATCGTTCGGATCGCCATGGCGCGAAGCGACGATGGGATGCTGCTCTCCCGTGAACCATCGCTGCGATGGCCACCAGCGCTCGACGACCGGGTGCGTCGTGGGCTCCACCGCCTGCCCGGGTTCCGGGATGAGTACGTTGGCATGGCTACAGCGCGCCGCGGCCAGGATACGTTCGGGTGGCTCGGTCCACGCGTGATGCGCGAGTTTGATCAGCCCCCAGTGCACGGGAATCAGCACGCGTCCGCGCACCTCTTCATGCACGAGCATCGCCTGCTCGGGACCGAGGTGCCAGTCGGGCCATTGGGGATCGTACTGCCCGGCTTCGATCATCGTGACGTCGAACGGACCGAGCTTAGCGCCGACATCGGGGAAGGTGTCGTTGAGGCCGGTATCGCCCGAATAGAATGCACGATGCGCTGGACCGACGATGGCGTAGCCCGTCCACAAAGTCAGGTTGCTTTGCGGTGAGAGGCGGCCCGATGCATGGCGCGATGGCGTCGACACGACGCGTACGTCACCGACTTTCGCTTCCTGCCACCAGTCGAGTTCCGTGATGCGATCCTTCGGCACGCCCCATCCGATCAGGTGCGCACCGACGCCCAGCGGCACGATGAATCGCACGCCACGTGCATTGAACGCCTGGATGGAAGCACGATCCAGGTGATCGTAATGGTCGTGCGAGACGATGACGGCGTCGACGCGCGGCAGATGGTCGATGGCCACGGGCGGTTCGTACCAGCGTTTCGGGCCGAGCCAGGGGAAGGGTGACGCGCGTTCGCTCCAGAGCGGATCGACGACAAGATTGACGCCGTCGATCTCGACGAGCATCGAGGAATGCCCGAACCAGGTGACGCGCAGGCCGCTCGTCGGAGGCGTCGCATAGAGCGCCGACGAATCGATGGTGGGGATGGGTTTGTCCGGCTCTTCGCCCGGTTGCGATTCCAGCAACTGGAAGATGCCGCCCTTGATGTTGCTGTACATCGGCGCCGGGTTGGCGAAGTGATCGCCGTGCCATTGAGGCGATGTGACGTCACGCTCGGGGCGGGGAGCCTTGGGTTCGCTACCGATGTTCGGCCATGCGGAGACGGCGGCGAAGATCGCAAAGGCGACAAGGAGGCCGACGAAGACGGCGAGGTAACGGAGGAAGCGTTTCAAGCCCGGGATCCCTGGGGGTTCGCTTCGACGATAGCGGGCGGCGACGGCTTAGTCACCGCTTCGGACAGATAACGGCCGCGGCCGCCGCCTCACGGAAGGCACGAAACCTGCCTTCTGTGAGGAGCGACCACGGCCGCGAAGGGCGATACCTCAGGCCGGCATGGTGGCCATGTCGATCACGAAGCGGTAGCGCACGTCGTTCTTCACCAGGCGCTTGTACGTCTCGTTGATCGAAGCCATGTCGACCAGTTCGATGTCGGAGACGATGTTGTGCTCGGCGCAGAAGTCCATCATTTCCTGGGTCTCGGCCATGCCACCGATGGCGGAACCGGCGATCGAGCGGCGCGGCAGCATCAGGCTGCCGCCGATCACGCCGTCGAGCGGCGTTAGCGCGCCGACCAGCACCATGGTGCCGTCGAGCTTCAGCAGGAAGGTGTACGGGTTGATGTCGTGGGACACCGGCACCGTGTTGAGGAGGAAGTCGAAGCTGGACGCGGCGGCCTGCATGGCTTCGGCATCGGTCGACACCAGCACCGCATCGGCACCGAGGCGCTTCGCGTCCGCACCCTTCGCGGCCGAGGTGGTGATCATCGTGACATGCGCGCCCATCGCCTTGGCGAACTTCACACCCATGTGACCGAGGCCACCCAGGCCGATCACGCCGACCTTCTGGCCCGGGCCCACCTTCCAGTGACGCAGCGGCGAGTACGTGGTGATGCCGGCGCACAGCAGCGGTGCGGTCGCCTTGAGGTCGAGCCTCTCGGAGATCTTCACCACGAAGCGCTCTTCGGTGACGATCGCGGTCGAGTAACCACCCTGCGTCGGCGTCGTCTTGTCCTGCTCGGTGCCGTTATAGGTAAAGCTGGTGTGGACCTGGCAGTACTGCTCGAGATTCTGCTTGCACGAATCGCAGTTGCGGCATGAGTCGACCATGCAGCCCACGCCGGCGAAATCGCCGACCTTGAACTTCTTCACGCCCGGGCCGACAGCGACCACGCGGCCGACGATCTCGTGACCCGGCACCATCGGGAAGGTGGAGTTGCCCCAGTCGCCCTTGGCCTGGTGCAGGTCGGAATGGCAGATACCGCTGTAGAGGATCTCGATCTGCACGTCCGTCGCACCGACATCGCGGCGCTTGAACGTAAACGGGACAAGGGGAGACGTGGCGTCGTGGGCGGCGAATCCGCGTACTTCGAACATGGGTGTCATCCTCTGGAAGGGGGGTCGGAAAGCTCTTAACGATAAACCCTCAACAATCCGGCACGCCAACGGGGATATCGGCATGAATCATTGAGGTATCCTTGATAATCATGCGACCCGACAACCTCTCCCACCTCGCGGCGTTCGCCTCAGTCGCCCGACACGCCAGCTTCCGCAAGGCAGGCGCCGAGCTTACCTTGTCCACCTCGGCCATCAGCTATGCCATCCGTGGACTGGAAGAGCGGCTGGGCGTCACGCTGTTCCACCGCACCACGCGCAGCGTTTCGCTGACCGAAGCCGGCCAGCGTCTGCTCGAGCGCCTGCAGCCCGCCTTGGCCGGGGTCAACGAGGCGCTGGAGGAGATGAACAATTTCCGCGCGGCACCTGCCGGCACGCTCCGCATCAACATGCCGCGCGTCACGGCGCAGCTGGTCTTGCCGGGCTTGCTGCCGCGCTTTCTGGCGGCGTACCCGGACATTCACTTCGAAGCGGTCGATGACGACAGCCTGATCGACATCGTGGCCTCGGGCTTCGACGCGGGCATCCGCTTCCTGGAGGCCGTTCCCGAGGACATGATCGCGGTGCCGATCGGCGGCGACCAACGTGGTGCCTGCGTCGCGTCGCCGGCATACCTTGCCGAGCATGGTGTCCCGCGACACCCGAATGACCTCTTCCAGCACAACTGCATCCGCTTCCGCTTCCCCAGCGGGCGGCTCTACAAGTGGGAATTCGAGCAGGGTTCGACCAAGCTCGAACTCGATGTGCGCGGCCGCGTCACCTTCGGCGACCTGCGCCTCGCCCTGGACGCGGCAGTCGCCGGTATTGGCCTGACCCTGGTGCTGAACGACCAGGTCGAAGAACTGGAACGCCAGGGCAAACTCGTGCGCGTGCTGGAAGACTGGTGCCCGCCGTATCCCGGCTTCATGCTTTATTACCCCCGGCAACGGCGGATCACGTCGGCGCTGCGCGCCTTCATCGACGCGATCCGTGAAGACGGCGCGAGCCGGCGGGCAGTGCTTCCGTCGCGAGAACCTGCTGGATGAAGTTCAATGCGGCAGGCGAACGTTCGTCGGCGCGGTACAGCATGGAAACGTCCGACTCGATCGGCGGCCCCGCCAGCGTTTTCAGCACCACGGCTGGCAGCCCGACGATGCCACGCACCACATCCGGCACGATCGCTATGCCGGCGCCCAATGACACCTGGGTGAGCACGGACACGAGGCTGCCGGGTGCCATGACGATGTCCGGCATGAACCCGCCACGCTGACCGACCTGCTGCGTACCGTGGACCTGCTCGGGAACGACGAACGATTCCCCCGATAGCGCGCGCGGCCGGATCGGTTTGTCGTCATTCGCCAGGGGATGACCCATCGGTACCGCAAGGAAATACCGGTCGCGCGCCACCACATGTGCTCGAAGCGTCCGCGGAATAGCGACGGGCATGCGGACGAACCCGATGTCGAGCGTACCGTCATCAACGCGGGCGGGCAGCGTCGCCATCGGCAACTCCCGGGCGTGGATCGCCACGTCCGGCCACACACGTCGGAACCCGCTCACCAGCTTCTGCAATACACCGGAAAACACGGCTGCGCCGACATAGCCCATTTCGATGCCGCCGAGTTCACCGCGGCCCGCGCGCCGACCCGTGAGCAACGCGCGTTCGAAGCGGGCCAGCGTTTCACGCGCTTCGATGAGGAAGACCTCGCCGGCATAGGTCAGCGACACCGCGCGGCGGTCGCGATCGAAAAGTCGCGCCTGAAGGCCCCTCTCCAGCTCGTGGATCTGCACGGTGAGCGTCGGCGGGGCGATGCCGAGTTTTTCGGCGGCACGGGCGAAATGCAGCTCTTCGGCCACGGCGACGAAGTAGCGGAGGTGCCTGAGTTCCATCCACGCTCCGTATTAGGTGATACCTAATGATTCCGGAAAACACCGAGAATGTATTGAACGATCGATCCTGCTGCAATGGGTGTTCCATCGCCGCGTTCCGAATCCATGACCGTTTCCGCCAAGCCTTCCTCGCACCAGGCGTTGCTCCTGGTCGCGTCCGCCGGATGCGCCCTGACCACCCTCGACACGAACGTGGTCGGCGTGGTGCTGCCGACCATCGCGCACGACCTGCATGCCTCGTTCGCCGACATCGAATGGGTGATCAGCAGCTACGTGCTGTGCTTTGCGTCGCTGTTGCTACCTGCGGGCGCCATCGCCGATCGCTTCGGGCGTAAACGGGTGTTCCTGTTCGGACTGTCGTTGTTCGGGATCACGTCGGTGGCGTGCGGACTGGCGCCAACGGCAAGCTGGCTCTATATCGCGCGCGCCGCGCAAGGCGTGGGCGCGGCGTTCCAACTCGCGCCCGCGCTCGCGATCATCGGCCATGCCTTCACCGATGACGCGCAACGCGCGCGCGCCTGGGCCACCTGGGGCACGATCATGGGACTCACGATGGTGATGTCGCCGCTGATCGGTGGTGTGATCAGCCGCTACATCGGCTGGCCGTGGGCGTTTCATATCAATGCGCCGATCGTGCTGGTGCTGGGTCTCGCCGTCCTGCCGACGATCGGCGAATCGCGCGATCCGACACCGCGCACGCTCGACCTTCCCGGCATGGCCCTCTTCGCGGGCGCGATGTTCTGCCTTACCTGGGCATTGATCAGTGGACCTGACGCGGGGTGGACGAGTCCGGCCGTGATGATGCGTGTCATGGCGGGCGCCGTGCTTGTCGCCGCATTCATCGTCGTCGAGCGACGCACGAGCCATCCGATGCTGGACCTGTCGCTGTTTCAGGCCGCTCCGTTTGTCGGCGCGGTGTTGGCCATGTTCGCGTACGCCGCGTCGGCGCAGGTCATGGCGTCGTTGCTTCCGCTGTTCCTTCAGAACGCACGCGGGGCGGATTCGCTGGCCGCGGGTATCGGGATGCTGCCCTTCGCCGTGGCGATGCTGCTTTTCCCGCGCGTCGGGCATCGGCTGGGGCGTCGTCTGTCGCCACATGGCGTGCTGACCGTCGGTCTCGCTGTCGTCGCCGCAGGGAACCTCGTTCTCGCGTTCGCCGCGAACGTGGGCAACGGGGCGATCCTGATCGGGGGCATGTTCGTGCTCGGCGCGGGCGGTGGCCTGCTCAATGGCGAAACACAGAAGGCGATCATGAGCACGATTCCCGGACATCGCACGGGCATGGGTTCGGGCATCAGCACCACGTCGCGCTTCGCCGGCGTGCTATTGGGATTCGCCACGCTGGGCGCGGTGCTGGCGAGCGGAGTGCGCGACACGGCGCGCGTCCTTTTCGCCCAGGCCGGCGTCGCGATCTCTCCCGACGGTCTGTCCCGGATTGTCGCGGGAGACGTGGACAAGGCCCAGGCCACCCTCGTCCCCGGCGGCGAGCACGGCGTCGTGGCCATTGCGCGGGCCAGTTACGCCTCGGGGTTCTCGCATGCCTTCGTGGTGGCGGGCGGTGCGGCCGCGCTGGCGTCCCTCCTGGTATTCGCCAGCAAGCGCCGTGGAGTGCGGGCTCTGGGCTGATCCCCTAGGGTCCGGTCACCCCGCAGGGGCATGGCGATGCGGGGGGCCAAGGGCGTATCCTACGCACTTGCTGCGGTGCACCAAGGCGACCGCGCCCCTTCGTCCCCGAGCTTCCCATGACATCTTCCGCACCCGTGATCGCCCCGGGCACGCCGCCCGTTCGCGCCCCTCATGTCGGCCTGGTGATCCTCGCCCTGGCCGTCGGCGGCTTCGCCATCGGCACCACCGAGTTCGCCTCGATGAGCATGTTGCCGCTGTTCGCACAGGGGCTGGGCATCGATGCGCCGACGGCGGGACACACCATCAGCGCGTACGCACTGGGTGTCGTCGTTGGCGCGCCCGTGATGACCGTGCTCGGTGCACGCGTGCCGCGCCGCCGCCTGCTGCTGATGCTCATGGCGATGTTCACGGTGTTCAACGGCCTGACCGGGCTGTCGCCGAACTATCACTGGATGCTGGTATTCCGTTTCCTCGCAGGCTTGCCGCATGGCGCCTACTTCGGTGTCGCCGCGCTGGTCGCCTCGTCACTGGTACCGGCGAACCGGCGCACGCGCGCTGTCGGCCAGATGTTCCTCGGTCTCACTGTCGCCACCGTGGTCGGTGTGCCGCTTGCCAGCTGGCTCGGGCAGGCGGTCGGCTGGCGTTGGGCGTTCGCCCTGGTCGCGCTGCTCGGCATCGCGACGATGTCGGCCGTGGCGGCGTATGCGCCTGAAATTCCCGCCGACAAGGACGCCAGTCCGCTGCGCGAACTCGGCGCACTGAAGCGCTCGCAGGTGTGGTTCACGCTCGCCATCGGTGCCATCGGTTTCGGCGGCATGTTCGCCGTCTACACCTACCTCGCCGACATCCTCATCTCTGTCACGCATATGCCGCTGCATACGGTGCCGTGGGTGATTGGCGTCTTCGGCGTCGGCCTCACCATCGGCAACATGGTCGTTCCCGTCTTCGCGGACCGCGCGTTGATGCGCACGGCAGGCGGCCTGCTGGTGTGGAGCATGGTGATGCTCGCGCTATTTCCGCTGGCGGCGGGCAACGTGTGGACGCTCGGCCTCGATGTCTTCCTGATCGGCATCGGCGGTGCGCTGGGCACGGTATTGCAAACGCGCTTGATGGACGTGGCCGGCGACGCGCAAGGCCTGGCGGCCTCACTGAATCATTCGGCGTTCAACACCGCGAACGCGCTCGGCCCATTCCTCGGCGGCCTGGCGATCGCACACGGCTATGGATGGACGTCGCCGGGCTGGGTAGGCAGCTTGCTAGCCGTGGCGGGTCTGGCGATCTGGTCGGCATCGCTTATCGCGGATCGTCGCAGCGCTCCCGTGGAACTCACCGCCACCTGTTGAGGACGTCGCGGACGCTGTCGGCGATCCGCGCGACATCACTTCCCGATACAGAACGAACTGAAGATCGCGCCGAGCAGATCGTCCGACGAATAGGTGCCGGTGATTTCTCCCAGCGCCTGCTGTGCATTGCGGAGTTCTTCAGCGGCCAGTTCGCCAGCATGGCTGTCGTGCAACGCGCTTGCCGTGCGATCCAGGTGTTCACGTACGGCTTCCAGCGCTACCACGTGCCGGCGACGTGCACTGAACGCACCTTCGCCTGCGCCCGCCGTGGCGAGTTCGCGGAGCGTGGCGCGCAATGCATCGAGGCCTTCACCCGTCCGCGCCGATAGCCACAAGGTGACGTGGCCATCATGCCGTTCCCTATGTGGCGGCACGTTTGAAAGATCGATCTTGTTGACGATGACGATGCGCGTCGCGTGCGGAGGCGTGCCTTCGAAGAAGGCGAGATCGTCATCGGCGTGCTTGTCGTCGGTCACCAGCAGAGCGACGTCGCAGCGTTCCAGTTGCGCACG
>DATNJP010000505.1:0-11941 GCA_035603855.1 Luteibacter sp.
GCGCTGTCACCGAGCGGCATGCCGTCCAGCGTGTAACCGAGACGCGTGCCGCTGAAGCCACGCAGGCTCAGGGTCATCGACTGTTCGTTGGTGCCCAGCGCATCGACCGACTGCGCGTTCACGCCTGGCAGTACGTTCAGCACCTTCTGCAGGCTCGTGCCCGGCGGAAGCACCTTCTGGTCCGAGGTGCGCAGGCGCTGTACCTGTCGCGTTTCACCCGTGCCGATGACGGAGACGGTATCGAGGTCCTGCGCCTTGTCGCGCTTGGCCGCCGAGGCGTCGGCGTTCGTCGTGGAAGCGGTGGTGGTGTCGGTGTCCGTGGCGTAGGCGACGGAGGCGAAGGCCATGCCAAGGGCAACGGCCAGAACAGTCTGCTTCAACAAGTGCTTGCGTCCTTACTCGCGCTGGCGTGACGCGGCTCTCCTCCCCTGAGGCAGCCCAAGACACGCCGTGGAAGCGCTGCATGGTCGGACGTCTAAATGAAGTCTTGATGACAATTGAGACTACAAAGTGCGGACAGCATCACTGAAACAGCCGCCGCAGGCGCGATCGCAAGAACTAACGAAAGTCGATCGTGGAGATCGCGCCGGCCATTTCAGGCCGGGGGCGCAACGAGACGTCCCAACCGTAGAGGTCGCACAGGCGACGGACGATGGCGAGGCCGAGACCGGCACCTCCGCCGGTGGCACTTTCGCCACGGATGCCGCGCTGGAACAGCTTTTCGGCGTCTTCCGGCTTGATGCCGGGGCCGGTGTCGATCACGTCGATGTGACCGTCGAGCACGCGGACGGTGACCGTGCCCTCCATCGTGTACTTGATGGCGTTGCCGATCAGGTTGGTGAGCGCGACGGAAAGGACCGACGCCGGCGCATTGACCGTCACCGAACCATCGGAGATCAATTCGATCTCAATGGGCTTTCCACCCATCTGCGGGCGCTGGCTTTCGATGACATCGGAGGCCACCTTTGCCACATCGGTGGTTTCGCCGCGCGTGGGGCCGCGGCGTTCCGCACGCGAAAGCAGCAGCAATGCCTCGATCAGCTCCGTCGCCTGGCGGGACGCACGCTCGATGCGCTTCAGCCGTTCACGCAGCTTGTCGGTAAGGTCGGGCGAGCCTTGCAGCAATTCGGTAGTGCTGGCGATGACCGCGAGCGGCGTACGCAGCTCGTGGCTGACATCCGAATTGAACTCACGGTCGCGCTCCACCACCGAGGTGAGACGCATCGCATATTCGTCGAGGGCCACTGCAAGCTCACCCACTTCGTCATCCGCGAAGTGAGGCGCCAGCGCCTCGGCCTTGCCTACGCGGCGGAAATCGCGAAGACGACGTGCCAGGTCGGTCACCGGGCGCAACACGCGCGACGACAACCAGACGCCGAGCACCAGAGAAAACAGGCCGAACAGGAAGACGGCGGCGACGACGCTGGTGAACAGCTGTCGCTTGCCCAGTTCGTCGCGCGAGACGTCGAACTGCAGGAAGTTGATGATGCCGCCTTCACGCCGCACCGCCACCTTGTAGTGGCGGGGCTTGCCGTCCTTGCTCGTCTCGTAGAGATCGTGGACGCCGGTATCGAGCGACTGCCAGTTCAACGGCGCCTTGTAGACGGTGCGATCGCTGAAGGTCGCCGCCTTGACGATGTCGAACTGCGGCCGCTCCTGCGGATTGGCACGCACCTTCACGTTCAGCGCATCGACCTCGTCCTGCAAGGACGAGTTGATCAACTGCTCTTCGACGCGTTCGCGGATGTTGAGTGCCGCGTACGCGAATAGCGCACTCAGGCCGAACCCGAACAGCGTGAACGAGACGATCAGGCGGAAACGAAGCTTACGTCTGGACCGCATCCGGATCGACCATGCGATATCCGATACCGTGACGCGTGTGAATCAGCGGTTTTTCGAAGGGTTTGTCGATCGCCGCGCGGAGACCGTGGATATGCACGCGCAGCGAGTCCGAATCGGGCAGTTCCTCGCCCCAGACGCGCTGTTCCAGATCCTGGCGGGTGACCACCGAGGGACTGGCTTCCATCAGCGCCTGCAGCAGCTTGAGGCCGATGGGGTTCAGCTGGATGGACTTGCCTTCGCGGGTGACCGTGAGGGTGTCCAGGTTGTAGGTGAGCCCGCCCACCTTAAGGACACGGCTTTGCGGCCCCTTGCCACGACGCGCCAGGACTTCCAGCCGCGCCGCAAGTTCTTGCAGGGCGAATGGCTTGGTCATGTAGTCGTCGGCGCCGGACTCGAATCCGGTGAGCTTGTGCTCGAGCGAGTCGCGCGCCGTGAGCATGAGCACCGGGGTCTGCTTGTGCGCCTCGTGACGCAGCTTCTTGGCGACATCGAGTCCGTCCATCCCCGGGAGGGTCAGGTCGAGCACGATGACGTCGAAGTCGTGCACCACGGCCAGGTGCAGGCCGGTGACGCCGTCGCCGGCGAAATCGACCACGTGGCCACGGTCTTCGAGGTAGTCCCCGATGTTGGTCGCGATGTCGGTATTGTCTTCGATGACCAGAACGCGCATGCGGCACTCCGTTGTGCGGTCGCTTTGAGTCTTACAAGTATTGCGACGGCAAGCTTAACGGGGAAACCGTGAAGCGGACAGCACTAAAAGAGAGGCCCGGACGGGAAAGCCCGCCCGGGCCGAAAGAACTACTGCCCCGATACCGTCACCCCGCGTCGCGGAATCACAGTGGGTCCTTTATAGGGGACCGTCCTTTAAATCGCTGTTAACCCCTTGGGGGCCTTGGTTCGGCGGGCCTTCGGCACCACCGGACGGGCCGCCAGACGGGCTTCGCAGTGCGCCACGATGGCATCGGCGACATCCACGCCGGTGCTCCCCTCGATGCCTTCCAGGCCCGGCGAGGCGTTCACTTCCAGCAGCAGCGGCCCGCGCGACGAGCGCAGCAGGTCGACGCCGGCCACCTCCAGACCAAGGGCCGTGGCGGCCTCGATGGCTACGCGGCGCTCGTCGTCCGACAGGGTGACCTGGGCGGCGGTGCCGCCGCGATGCAGGTTGGCGCGGAATTCGCCCGGCGCCGACGAGCGCTGCATGGAAGCCACCACCTGGTCGCCCACCACGAAGCAGCGGAGGTCCTGGCCGTTGGCCTCGCGGATGAATTCCTGGACGAGGAAGTTGGCGTAAAGGCCGCGAAACGCCTCGATGACGCTTTGCGACGCCGAACGCTTCTCCGCCAGCACGACGCCAGTGCCCTGGGTACCTTCATTGAGCTTGATCACGTGCGGGGGGTCGCCGAGCATCGCCATGAGATCCGCGGTGTCGTCGGGGTTGTCGCCGAACGCGGTCAGCGGCATGTCCACGCCCCGTGCCGCCAGCAACTGCAGGCAGCGCAGCTTGTCGCGGGCGCGCAGCACCGCATCGGACGGATTCGGGGTGAACACGCCCATCAGCTCCAGCTGACGCAGCACGGCGGTGCCATAGAACGTGCTCGAGGCGCCGATCCGGGGAATGACGCAGTCGACCGGGCCCAGCGGCTTGCCCTTGAAATGGATGGCGAAGGATTGCGGCGCGATGCTCATGTAGCAACGCAGGGGGTCGATGACCCGCACCGTGTGCTTGCGCTTGCGCGCGGCCTCCACCAGCCGCTGGGTGGAATACAGCCGCGCGTTGCGCGACAGGATGGCGATCTTCATTTGGATTCCCGGACGGCGCGGCGCGGCGTCTGCGAGTAGGAAAGCGAGGGGTCGACCAGGAAGCGCCCGTCGAGCGCGGTCCGGCCAAGCAGAAGGGGAAACAGCATGTGCCGCCGGTCGGTCAGGTTGATCTCGGCCGGGAAGCGCTGCCCGGCGAGTTCCACGTCCGCATGGATGAACCAGCGCGTGGTCGTATGACCACCGGAATCGGTGACCGAGCGCTGGCCGATCGCCCTAGCCTCGCATGGCTCGGCCACGCCACCCTTGCGGGTCGTGCGGACCTGGAAGCGTAGCCACGTGCCGTCCGGGCGCTCCTCCACCTCCAGCCATTCGACGTGCAGCGACGACGAGCGCGCGCCCGTATCGAGCTTGGCCTTGAGGACGGGAACGCCGAGCGACGGTAGTGCGAGCCGTTCGCGCCAGCCTAGGGTGATGACGTCAGTCATGGGTCTGGAGCGACGATTGGGGGGACGACAGTGGGTCGCGGGGAACGACCCGGTGTTCGCGGCGGCGTGCCACGATGGGAAAAGGATGCCGAAGGTCAGGACCCGACGCAACTGTGGAGAGCGGCACCGTCGCCGCCCTCGTCACGGGGATGAAAAATGCGTGAAATGCGGGCGCCGCGAGGCGCTGCTCAGCGGGATCCGAAAGCGCGGCGCGTCCGCATCATGTAGAGCGCGCTGGCGACGCCGATCAGGGACACCAGCGCCACGTAATGTGCTGGCCCCAGGCCACCGGCGCTTTTCGCCAGATAACCGACGAGCACGGGCGTGGCGGCACCACAGATCGCATAGGCCACGTTGTACGACAGCGAGATGCCCGAGAAGCGAATGGCGGGCGGAAAAGCCGCGACGAGCACCGACGGGACGATACCCGCCACGCCCGCGAACAACCCGGCCAGGGAATAGAGTGCGAAAAGGTTGGCGCCACCGGACTGCAGGTCGAGATACAGCGCGTACGTGCTGGCGGCAAGGCCGACGGATGCCACGAGCATCGCCAGTGCCTTGCCCTTCCAGTCGACGAGCAAGCCGCCCAGCACACAACCGATGCACAACGCCAGCGCGCCAAGGCTGCCACCCGTGAATGCGCGGGCCGGCTCGATATGGAAGGCGGTCTGCATCAGCGTCGGTGTCATCAGGATCACGACGACGATGGCGGCGGTGAGCACCCACGTCACGATCATCGACAGGATCACGCCGGGAAGGTGATCGCGCAGCACGACCCACGCGGGCAACTCCGTGGTCAGTTCCTTGCGCTCACGCATGCGTGCGAACACTGGCGTTTCGCTGAGCCAGCGACGCAGGTACACCGCGAAGAACCCGAACACGCCGCCGAGCAGGAATGCGATGCGCCAGCCGTGGTCGAGCATCGCGGCCTCGGACATGTGCGCATTGATATACGCGGCCACCAGCGAGCCGATGAGGATGCCGACCGTCAGGCCGGAACTGAGGCTCGCGCACGCGAGCCCCACGCGATGGCGAGGCACGTGCTCGGCGACGAACACCCAGGCCCCGGGCACTTCGCCACCGATGGCGATGCCCTGCACGACGCGAAGCAGCGTCAATAACACGGGAGCGAGCACGCCGATGGTGGCGTAGGTGGGAAGCACACCGATCAACAACGTCGGCACGGCCATCAGGAACACGCTGAGCGTGAACATGCGCTTGCGCCCGACGCGATCGCCGAAGTGTGCCATCACCATGCCGCCGAGCGGACGCGCGAGGTAGCCCACGGCAAAGATGCTGAAAGCCTGTAATTGCGCGACCCAGTCGGACGTGCCCGGCGGGAAGAACAGGTGACCGAGTGTCTTCGCGAAATACGCGAAGATCACGAAGTCGTAGAACTCGAGTGCGCCGCCCAGCGCGGAAAGGACGAGGGTCTTGGCGTCGCCGCGAGTCAGCGCGCGTTGGTCGTTCGTGTCGGTATCGATGATGGCGCTCATGAATACAGCTTTTTGAGGGATCGAGGCGCACGGCAATCGCGCGTCGGCTATTAGCCGCCATGCGCACCACCCGGGTCAAGCCTCGTACGTGGGAGGGGATGGAGAGCACGGAATGGTCGCAAGAACGTGATTCCATCCGCAGAACCGCCATACGCGCGAGAATCGTGCAAGGCCAGGAGCATGCGACCCGGAAACACTGCGGACCCCATCGACCAGGCCCGCCCCATGCATATGTCAGGTGTCTCGCTCCGTCGTTCCCCGTTCGCCCTCCTCCTCGCCGCGGCCCTGTGCGCCGGAGGCACGGCGCATGCGTCGTCGACCCTCGCCCCCTGGGTCGGCACCTGGGCGGTGTCGGCCAAGCCCATCGGCCAGGCCAATTTCGGCGGCCTCACGCTCCGCCATATCGTGCACACCAGCATCGGCGGCACCTCGGCGCGCATCCGGCTTTCCAATGCCAACGGTGATCAGCCGGTGACCTTCGCCGATGTGCATATCGCACAAAGCGCCGGCGGCTCTTCGTCGAAGCCCGAGACGGATCGACAGGTGTTTTTCAGCGGACAACCCACGATCACGCTCGCGCCGGGTCAGGAAGTGACCAGCGACGGGGTGGACATGCCGGTCCCGGCCGTCTCCGATCTCACGGTCAGTTTCTACCTGCCGCAGCCGACCAACCAGATCACGGGTCACGACTTCAGCGCGCAAACGCGCTACCAGGCCAACGGCGATGTTGCCGGCCAGGCCAACATCAACGCCGCCGCGGACCAGAACTACGCCTTCCTTTCCAACGTGGATGTGCAAGGCGATAACCCGCAGGGCGCCGTGGTGACGCTGGGCGCGTCGATCACCAATGGCGACGGCTCCACGTTCAACGCGAACAAGCGCTGGCCGAACGACCTGGCGGCACGGATCGTCGGCGCGGGAAAGAACGTGGGTGTCCTCGACCAGGGCATTTCCGGCAACCGCCTGCTGCAGGACGGCGCCGGACAGAGCGCCACGAATCGCTTCGAACACGACGTGCTGAACCAGTCCGGCGTGCGCTGGGCCGTATTCTCGGACGATCCGATCAATGACCTGGGCAGCCAGCCGGTGCCGAGCGCCGACAGCCTCATCCATGCCGAGAAAGACCTCATCGCACGCGCCCACGATCGCGGCATCAAGTTCCTCTGCTCCACGCTGACGCCATTCGAGGGCTCGGCCGGATGGTCCACGCAGGGTGAAGTCGTACGTGGACAGATCAATGCGTTCGTTCGCAGCGCCGATAGCGGCTGCGATGGCGTGATCGACCAGGACATTGCGACCCACGATCCGGCGCATCCGACGCGCTACCTGCCCGCCTACGATTCGGGCGACCACCTGCACCCGAACGACGCTGGCCACCAGGCCATCGCGAATTCGGTGAACCTCGCCTTCTTCACGCCTCCCAGCATGCCGGCGATCGCGGCACCCACCGGTTGCGGCACGATCGGTCCGGGCGAAGGCATCACGCCGGGACAGAGCGTGGTCTCGTGCGACGGCGGTTATCACCTCGACCTGCAACTCGACAGCAACTTCGTGCTCTACAAGGGCGACACGTCCATCTGGCTTCCCTCGCCGTGGACGTACAACAGCGGAGCGGGAGAGTTGCGCCTGGAAGCCGACGGAAACCTGGTCGTCTATAGCTCGCTGGGCACGAAAATCTGGCAGTCCGGCTCCGGTGGCCATACCTCGGCACGCCTCTTCGTCCAGGGCGACGGCAACACGGTGATCTACGACGACAACGGCCCGATATGGAATACGGGGACGGCTGGTCAGTGAGCGCAAGTCGCACTCCGTCTCCACGACGTGACGGGGTGCGATCCTTACATCGATGAATGTCGCGCCTGAATTTCAGGTATTGCTGCGCGCAAGACCTGTATACCAGTCCGGAAGAAGATCGCGGCGAGCACGGTGCCGAAGAGCATGTCGGACCACCACCATCCGGTCAGCGAGATAACTGATGCGACAACCAACACGCCGGCGTTGCCGATGACATCGTTGCGTGAGCACAGCCACACGGAGCGCATGTTCAGGTCGGCATCGCGATACCGCGTCAGAAGGGCCAGGCAAACGGCGTTGAGGACCAGCGCGCCGGCTGCGGCCGCCGCCATGATCGGCGTCACTGGCGGCACGCCCTGCATATAGCGATACGCCACGGCGACCAGTACCGCGACCGCGAACGCCAGTTGAAGCATGCCCTTGATCGCCGCGGCGCCGGCACGCGCCCGGAGGCTGCCACCCACCACGAGCAGACTGAGGCCATAGACGAGCGCGTCGCCGAGGCTATCCAGGGAGTCGCCTTGTACCGCGCTGGAATGGGCAAGGAAACCCACGCCGAACTCGCCGCCGAAGATCACCAGGTTGATGAACAGCACCAGCCACAGGACACGGCGCTGGTCGCGCGAGGCGGCGATGCCCTGACACGTGCCGGATTCGTGGTCGCAACAGCCCATCACTTCCTCCCGATGGCCGCTAGCATGGACATCGGAGACGTCCTCAAACGTTAAGTCCCGATGAAAGTGCGGCGCATCAAAGCGCTAAGGCAACGGTTCCTCAATTTTCGCGATTCCTGATAGACCCAGCCTCTTGTCATCATAAGATCAATCAATTGTCGCAACACTTCAAAGCCTGCCTATGATCCAGAGAGAAGCGTGAATCACCAGTCGCCGGCGGTCGATCCTTCGTCTCCGGCAAGCCAGAGGAGAAGCGCGAATGTCGAACGAAGCGAAATGTCCGTTCAATCACACCGCCGGGGGCGGTACAACCAATAGCGACTGGTGGCCTAAACGCCTTCGTGTCGACCTGCTCAACCAGCATTCCTCACGATCCAATCCCCTGGATCCCGACTTCAACTACGCCGAGGCGTTCAAGAAGATCGACCTCGCGGCAGTCAAGAAAGACCTTGCCGCCCTCATGACCGATTCGCAGGACTGGTGGCCTGCCGACTTCGGCCACTATGGCCCCCTCTTCATCCGCATGGCCTGGCATAGCGCGGGCACCTATCGCATCGCTGACGGACGCGGCGGCGGTGGCCGTGGGCAGCAGCGCTTCGCCCCGTTGAACAGCTGGCCCGATAACGTCAGCCTCGACAAGGCGCGCCGCCTGCTCTGGCCAATCAAGCAGAAATATGGGCGCGGTCTGTCGTGGGCCGATCTCCTGATCCTTACCGGCAATGTCGCTCTTGAGACCATGGGCTTCAAGACATTCGGATTCGCGGGCGGCCGCGAGGACACCTGGGAACCGGATCTCGACGTGTACTGGGGCAACGAGACCACCTGGCTGGGTGGCGATGTGCGCTACGGCAAGGACGCGGCTCCCACGAAGGATCAGAAGGAAGCACCAAAGCCCAAGCCGGGCGATGAAGGCGTGATCACGGCCGACGCGGAACTGCACGGCCACGAGCACGGCCGCACCGATAACCCGGGTCGCAACCTCGAGAATCCCCTCGGCGCCGTGCAGATGGGCCTGATCTACGTGAATCCCGAAGGACCGGATGGAAATCCCGACCCGGTCGCCGCCGCGCATGACATCCGCACGACGTTCGGCCGCATGGCCATGAACGACGAAGAGACTGTCGCCCTGATCGCCGGCGGCCACACCTTCGGCAAGACACATGGCGCCGGTCCGTCCGACAACGTGGCGGTCGAACCGGAAGGTGCGGAACTCGAAGAGCAGGGCCTCGGCTGGCGAAACAGCTATGCCTCGGGCAAGGGCCGCGACACGATCACCAGCGGCCTCGAAGTCACGTGGACGCAGGAACCCGCGAAGTGGACCAACCTTTTCTTCGAGAACCTGTTCAAGCACGAATGGGAGCTCACCAAGAGTCCCGCCGGTGCCAACCAGTGGGTCGCAAAGAACAGCGAGGCGAGCATTCCCGACGCGCACGGTGGCCCCAACAAGAAGCCGACCATGCTGACGACGGACCTGTCGCTGCGCCTGGATCCCACGTATGAAAAGATCTCCCGCCGGTTCCTGGAAAATCCCGATCAGTTTGCGGATGCCTTCGCGCGTGCCTGGTTCAAGCTGACGCATCGCGACATGGGCCCACGTGCCCGCTATCTCGGTCCGGAAGTGCCGGAGGAAGAACTGATCTGGCAGGACCCGGTTCCGAAGGTCGACCATCCGCTGGTCGACGACAACGACATCAAGACGCTTAAAGACAAGGTGCTGGCCTCGGGGCTCAGCGTGCCGGAACTGGTGTCTACCGCATGGGCGTCCGCGTCGACGTTCCGCGGCGGTGACAAGCGCGGCGGGGCCAATGGCGCACGCATCCGCCTTGAACCGCAGAAGGATTGGAAGGCCAATCAGCCCGAGCAGCTTGCCAAGGTGCTGTCGAAGCTCGAAAGCATCCGTTCCGAGTTCAACGGTGCTGCTTCCGGCGGCAAGAAGATCTCGATGGCCGACCTCATCGTGCTGGCCGGTGGCATCGCCGTCGAGAAGGCGGCGCAGGATGCCGGCCACAGCGTGAAGGTGGCCTTCGCTCCCGGCCGCACCGATGCCAGCCAGGCGCAGACCGATGTCGAATCGTTCGAACCGCTGGAACCGGTCGCCGACGGCTTCCGTAATTTCCTCAAGGACAGGTACAGCGTGCCGGCCGAAGCCCTCCTGATCGACAAGGCGCAGCTGTTGACGCTGACGGCTCCGGAGATGACGGTGCTTGTCGGTGGTCTTCGCGTGCTCGGCGCGAACGCGGATGGCAGCAAGCAGGGCGTCTTCACCGACCGTCCCGGCAAGCTGACCAACGACTTCTTCCGCAACCTGCTCGACATGCGCACGGAGTGGAAGGCGTCGTCGCCCGCCGGAGAATCGTTCGAAGGCACGGAACGTGGCAACGGCAAGCTGAAATGGGTCGGCAGCCGTGTCGATCTGGTCTTCGGATCGAACTCCGTCCTGCGCGCACTGGCCGAGGTTTACGCCAGCGCGGATGCGGAGGAGAAGTTCGTGAAGGACTTCGCCGCGGCCTGGACGAAGGTGATGAACCTGGACCGGTTTGATCTGCACCAGTGAGGGACCCGATCCGCTCCGGCCAGCCGGCCGGAGCGGATCAACGCGCACCGCGTCGCGACCCAAGGCAACCGAAGGATAGCGCGGGCGCACTTACGGGGGATTCGACATCGAGCGGCGCCGCCAGGGTACGGGCATCCCGCCCAGGTGCGGTCGCACCCTATCCCTACGGCGAAAACCGAGACCTCCCGGAAATGCAGAAGATTGTCGATCTCGAGGCGCAGCTCGACCAGCAGCTGCAAAGGCCGCGTGTCACACATCTGGGCGCCGTTCGCCAGGCTGCGATGGCCTGGTCGCAGGCCATATGGTCCGTCGCCGAAGTCGCCGGTCCCCTTGCGCTGACAACCAACGAGATCGACCGGGCGTTCGACATCGCGCGCCGGCCCGTGTTTATTGTCGGCGCCCACCGAAGCGGCACGACGCTGGTGCGCGATCTGCTCGACAACCATCCCGCTCTCTCGGTGCTTCCCTCCGAAGGCACCATGCTCACGAATTTCGCGTCACACCTGAAGCGACTGGAGCCGGACAGGTGGATGCCATTCCTCGGTTGCGAATGGTTGCGCAGGCTCGCCAACCCCATCAACCAGCAGCCCTACTGGCTGCTTGGCCGCTCGTCGATAAACGGCTCGCCCTACGTTGATTTCAGCCGCGCCTTGCAGGCCTGGTGGCCCCTGGTCAGAACGCGACTCGGGGCTCGCACGACGTCGTGGCCACTCGTCGCGATCGCGCTTGCCTATGCGCATTGCACGACAGGACTTGGTGCCGGATCGACCCTTGAACACTGGGTCGAGAAAACACCCACGAACGAGCGCTTCCTGGCTCGCCTGATGGCCGAATTCCCCGAGGGAAAGGTACTCCACGTCGTCCGCCATCCTTTCGCGGTCTATGCGTCGAGCTGCCAGGCCCTGCGAAACGCCGGCCTCCCATTGAGTGACGCGGCCCAGATGCTGCGCCAGATGCGCCTGTCGTACCGGGAGGCTGCCAGTCGCTCCGTGCCACCTGCGTCGGATTCATACCTGCTTGTACGCTATGAGGACCTGCTTGAGGACGCGCCAGGCGGTGTCCTCCGCATGGCGGCCTTCCTCGGAATCCAGCCGCTTCCCGTCATGAACCAGCCAACGGCGAACGGTATTCCTACGCCGAGCAACAGCTCTTTTGACAGCAACAAGGTGGCAGGGAAACTGGACCGTCGGCCGGGCGACATCGAGTTCAACGCATTCACTGCCCGCGATCGCGAGCGACTGAGTGCGATGCTCGCCGACGATGCCGGAAAGCTCGGTTACCCTTTGGCGCCGCTGCCCGCGTTACGTCGGCGATTGCTGCAGATCCGGACACACA
>DATNJP010000506.1:0-5450 GCA_035603855.1 Luteibacter sp.
CATCTATATCGAAGCCGCGCGGCGACGGGGCGGGGCGCTCGACCATGTGCTGATCTTCGGGCCGCCCGGCCTGGGCAAGACCACCCTTTCGCATGTGATCGCCAACGAGCTGGGTGTCAACGTGCGGTCCACCTCGGGCCCCGTGCTGGAGCGTGCCGGCGACCTCGCCGCGCTGCTGACCAACCTGGAGGCCAACGACGTCCTCTTCGTGGACGAGATCCATCGTCTGTCGCCCGTGGTGGAGGAGGTGCTCTACCCGGCGATGGAGGATTTCCAGATCGACATCATGATCGGCGAGGGCCCGGCGGCCCGATCGATCAAGCTGGACCTGCCGCCGTTCACCCTGATTGGCGCGACGACCCGCGCCGGCCTGCTCACGGGGCCCCTGCGTGACCGCTTCGGCATCATCCAGCGGCTCGAGTTCTACAGCGTCGACGAGCTGACCTCGATCGTCCGCCGCGCCGCCCGGATCTTCGGCATCGACTGCGAGCTGGACGGTGCCGTGGAGATCGCCCGGCGCTCGCGCGGTACGCCGCGTATCGCCAACCGCCTGCTGCGACGCGTGCGCGACTTCGCGGAAGTGCGTGGCGATGGCCGCATCACTCACGCACTGGCCCGTGCGGCGACCGACATGCTCAAGGTGGACGCCGAGGGTTTCGACGACCTCGACCGCCGCCTGCTCAGCACCATCATCGAAAGTTTCGACGGCGGCCCGGTCGGCGTCGAATCGCTGGCGGCGGCGCTCAGCGAAGACCGCGGCACCCTCGAGGACGTGGTCGAGCCCTATCTGATCCAGCAGGGCTACCTGATCCGCACAGCTCGGGGCCGCATGGCCTCGGCAAAGGCCTGGCGCCATCTCGGGTTGAATCCGCCGCCGCGCCAGTCGGCTACCCCGGACCTCTTCTCGGACGAGGCATGAGCGTTTTTCGCTGGCCCGTTCGTATCTATTGGGAAGACACCGACGCGGGCGGGGTCGTCTACCATGCCAACTACGTGCGTTTCATGGAGCGCGCCCGGACGGAATGGCTGCGCGCCCGGGGCATCGACCAGCTGGAACTGAGCGAGCGGACCTTCCGCGGCTTCGTCATCCGGGAAATGCACCTGGATTTCCACCGTCCGGCCCGTCTGGATGATGAACTACTGGTCAGCGTGGCCGTCAAAGAACGCCGTTCAGCCAGTATCCTGTTTGATCAGGAGATTGTGCGCGGGGACACGGCACTGGTCCGCGCGACGGTTCGTGCGGCTTTCGTCGACCTGGTCACGATGCGTCCGGCGCAGATCCCCACGGATCTGTTTCCCCCCGAATTTCCCCTTACCTAAGCCCCAGATACCCGGCGGAGAGCCTTCAAGCGATGAACGGTGGACTGAACATTTTCAAGCTGGTTTCGGAAGCGAGCCTGCCCGTACAACTGGTGATGCTCCTCCTGCTGGTGTTCTCGTTCCTGTCGTGGGTGATCATCATCCGCAAGTACAGCCAGCTGAAGACGGCTCACGACAACGCCGAGACCTTCGAGGACCGCTTCTGGTCGGGCGCCGACCTGGCCGCCCTGTTCCGCGAAGTCGGCAACCGCGAGGGCCAGCACGGCATCGAGAACGTCTTCGAGGCCGGCTTCCGCGAATTCGCCCGTCAGCGCCAGCGCCGCGTGACCGACGCCAACCGGGTCATGGAAGGCTCCGAGCGCGCCATGCGCGTGGCCGGCACCCGCGAGATCGGCAAGCTGGAGCAGAACCTGGAGTTCCTGGCCAACGTCGGTTCGATCAGCCCGTACGTGGGCCTGTTCGGCACCGTGTGGGGCATCATGGGCGCCTTCCAGGGCCTGGGCGAGATGAAGGACGTCACCATCTCGGTCGTCGCGCCGCACATCTCCGAGGCGCTGATCGCCACCGCCATGGGTCTGTTCGCCGCCATTCCGGCGGTCTGGGCCTATAACCGCTACGCCAACAAGGTCGAGCGCATCGCATCGCGTTACGAGGTCTTCCAGGAAGAGTTCTCCTCGGTGCTGCAGCGTCAGATCCACTCCGACGAAACGGTCTGAGCCGAACCATGGCCACGCGTAACGTCTACCGCCGGCACAAGCGGAAGCTGAAATCCGAGATCAACGTCGTTCCGTACATCGACGTGATGCTCGTGCTGCTGATCATCTTCATGGTCACCACGCCCATGATGAACCTGGGCGTCGATATCCAGCTCCCGCAGACCAATGCGAAATCCCTGCAGGACAAGAAGGATCCGATCGTGGTCTCCGTCGACGAGGCCGGCCAGATTTACCTGACCGCCAACGGCGCGAAGCGTGAGCCGGTCAGCGCGGACGAATTCAAGACCAAGATCACGGCGTTCCACAACGCCAATCCGGAACTCCAGGTGCTGGTCGCGGGCGACCAGCGCGTGGGTTACGGCAAGGTCTACCAGATCCTCCCGATCCTCCAGGAAGCGGGCGTCTCCAAGATCGGCCTGATGAGCCAGCCGGAGTCGGGCGCGCAGAATGGAAAACCGTAACGGCACGCCTCGCGCGGTCGTTCTCGCCGCGCTCCTCCACATCGGCATCGTGGCTTTCCTGGGCCTCGCGATCATTCCGTGCTCGGACTACGAGAAGTGGGCGGAAGCCATCGGCTTGCCCGCGGAATGGAACCCCTTGAAGTGCCCCGCACCGATCCAGCTTCCCGGCCAGATCATCGAGGCGACGCTCATCGGTCCGACCGGCAGCCCGCCGCCGAAGGCCACCAAGGTCAAGCCCACGCCGGACACCACGCCGCCGCCACCGGTGGTCCCGACGCCGACACCGCCCCAGCCTGAGAAGCCGAAGGTGCCGACGTTGCCGCCGCCGCCCAAGCAGCCGGATATCAAGGACCAGGTCCACGTGGTCGACGATGCCTTGCAGAAGGCCGAAGACGAAAAGCGCCTGCAGGAAGAGAAACAGAAGCAGCGCCAGGCCGAGCTCGACGCCGAGCAGGAAAAGAAGAAGCAGGAAAAACAGAAGCAGATCGACGACATCTTCAAGCAGCTCGATGCGGCGAAGGCCCAGACCAAGAAGGCCGACAACAACAAGAAGCAGGCCGAGCAGCAGCTGAAGGATCTCGCCAACGCGAAGGACGACGGCCTGCCCGACCTGCCGAACGCCGCCCAGCGGCAGACGGGCCAGAACGGCAAGGACGACAGCAAGAAGGCCGCCTACATCGCCGCGATCCAAAATGCGGTGACCCCGAACTGGCTGCGTCCGGACAACATGCCCGATGCCGCCTGCATGGTGCACATCGTGCAGATCCCGGGCGGGCAGGTTCTCAGTGCCAAGGCCGACTCGAGCTGCCCGTACGACGCCGCCGGCCGTGCCTCGATCGAAAACGCCGTCCTGCGCGCCCAGCCCTTGCCGTATCAGGGCTTCGAGGACGTTTTCGAGCGCAACCTAACGTTCACGTTCAGGCCGCAATGATGTAGCGCGCCCCGGCCCGGCCCCCAAGCCGGGCGGGGCGGTTCAGACAGGGGTCACGCAAAAAGTGACCATCGCGTTAACATTTCGCCGCCGTCCCTCATTCCCAGGTCGCAATGAATCCGCCCATGCGCAGAACGCTTTCCCGCCTCGCCATCCTCCTGGTTGCGCTGACCGCCCTCGTGGCCGGTCCCGCCGCCGCCCAGTCGCTCAACGTCGACATCGTCGGCGGCCTGAAGACGGCGACGCCCATCGCGGTGGTGCCATTCGCCCAGGCCGGCGGCGCACCGTTGCCCACCGACGTCGCCGACGTCATCCGCAACGATTTCAACCGCTCGGGCAAATTCCGCTCCCTGGACAAGGCCGACATCGTCGAGACCCCGTCGCAGGGTTCGGATATCAAGTTCGCGACCTGGCGCCTGCTCAAGCAGGACTTCCTGACCATCGGCCGCATCAGCGATGCCGGCGGTGGCATGCTCAAGGTCGACTACGAGCTGTGGGACGTCAACAAGCAGCAGAGCCTGCTGGCCCAGTCGTTCACCGCCCCGGCGGGTGACCTGCGCGGCGTCGCCCACCAGATCGCCGACCAGATCTACGAAAAGGTCACCGGCGTGCGTGGCGCGTTCTGGACCCGCATCGCCTACATCACGGCGGTCGGCACCGGCAACAACACCACCTATTCGCTCATCGTGGCCGACTCCGACGGCTTCAACCCGCAGGTCGTGGCGCGCTCGCGCGAGTCGCTGCTGGGTCCGGCCTGGTCGCCGGATGGCAGCAAGATCGCCTACGTGTCGTTCGAAAGCGGCAATTCGGCCGTCTATGTGCAAAACATCTCCACCGGGTCGCGTAGCCTTATCGCTTCGCATC
Source organism: Luteibacter sp. (assembly GCA_035603855.1). GTDB lineage: Bacteria > Pseudomonadota > Gammaproteobacteria > Xanthomonadales > Rhodanobacteraceae > Luteibacter. The sequence continues at coordinate 4,293 of DATNJP010000506.1, forward strand.
CGCGCGGCATCAACAGCGCTCCGGCCTGGTCGCCGGACGGCAGCAAGCTCGCGGTGAGCCTGTCCTATGTGGGCAACCCGGAGATCTTCGTCATCGATGTCGCCAGCCGTACCGAAACCCGGCTCACGAACAACTTCGCCATCGACACCGAGGCGACCTTCACCCCGGATGGCCAGAGCATCATTTTCACCTCCGACCGCTCCGGAAAACCTCAGCTCTACCAGATGTCCGCATCGGGTGGTGCCGCCCAGCGGATCACCTTCCAGGGCGGCTTCAACGCCAGTGCCTCGGTGAGCTACGACGGCAAGCAGATTGCGATGGTGCAGGGCAACGGGAACGTGTATCGTATCGCCATCATGGACCGTAGCCTGGGTGGGCAGGTGCGTTTCGTTTCCCCGGGTAACGTGGACGATTCGCCCAGCTTCGCGCCCAACGCCAGCATGCTGCTCTATGCGGCGTCGCAAGGTACCCGCGGCGTCCTGTATGCGGTTTCGGCAGACGGTCTGGTACGCCAGCGTCTCGTCCTTTCGGACGGTGACGTGCGTGAACCGTCCTGGGGACCCTATCGACAGCGTTGATGGCGCGCCCTTACCGGGGCCGCGACATTGGCAACGTCCAGGGAGGGGTGCGGCTTGGCCGCACCTTTTCTGCGGACGAAGGTTCAACCGGAGGCCGCTTTTTGCGGTCGACGGAACGAAGACGTCGGGTGCGGGACAGCGCCCCGTCGGCGTAGATGTAAGTAGAAAAACAGCCGGACAACCGGCGGTGCCTGTCCCGAAACCGAAAACCGACTGTCGGAACTCAACTGTTGAAGGAACGTCCCATGAATAAGACCGTTACCGTCACCCTGGCTGCCCTGCTTTGCGTTGGCGCTGCCGCGTGCTCCAAGAAGAACACCAAGCCGGCTCCGATGCCGGAACAGCAGCCGGTCGCCCAGACCCAGGCTCCCACCAGCGATGGCAAGTACCAGCCGTCCGATCTCGACACCGACGCTTGCCTGCGTCAGCGCGTCGTGTACTTCGACTTCGACAAGAACGACGTCAAGCCGGAGTTCCAGCAGATCATCGCTTGCCACGCCAAGTACCTGCAGGACCGTCCGCAGTCGGCCATGACCCTCGAGGGCAACACCGACGAGCGCGGTACGCGTGAGTACAACCT
>DATNJP010000507.1:0-4652 GCA_035603855.1 Luteibacter sp.
CGCAGGCGGTAGCTGCCGTAGTCATACACAACCACGTTACGGCCGTAATAACGGTGCCCGCGCTCCCAGTGGCCGTAGTAACGCGGCGGTGGCGGGCGGTGGTAGTAACCGTGACCGTAGTAGCGCGGCGGCGGGGGCGGACGATGCCCGTGCCAGCCGTTGTCGTGGTGCCAGTTGCGATTGTCGTGGCCGCGGTCGTAGCCATGGCGGCCGCGATCGTGATCCCGATCGTGGTCGTGATGGTCGTCGGCGAACGCCACGGTGGTGGCGGCCAGTGCCAGGGCGGCAAACGCAGTACGCAGCATCATCTTCATCGCATGTCTCCCAAGACGATCGTCACCCCGCGGGTCACCGCAGCCGATCGACGATTCGGATGCTAGGAAGAGAAGGCTGAACGCGAAGTCCTACGTTTCGAAAGTTTCGCGAAAGCGTTCATTGTCGCGACAGCTATGATCTTACGCCATTCAGGAAATCGATCCAGGACGGAACTCGAGCGTGAGGCGGGACGCGCGTTCCGCAAGAAATAGCTGCGTTGCCCGTTCAGGTGCGCGGGCGAGAATTTTTCCCCGCCGGACCACCAGCAAACGGTTCGCCTTCAGGCGGATCGCCTCGTACGGATCACCGGCCTGGAGAAGAACGACGTCGGCCGGGTTGCCGGGAGCGATGCCATAACCCTCGAGCCCGAGCACGTCGGCGGCGTTGCGGGTAATGGCATCGTAAGAACGTGCGACTCCCTTCGTCGACGTCATCTGCGCCACGTGCAGCCCCATGTGCGCGACGTCGAGCATGTCGGCCGAACCCATGCCGTACCAGGGATCCATCACGCAGTCGTGGCCGAAGGCCACGTTGACGCCCGCGTCCATCAGTTCCGGAACGCGGGTCATCCCACGCCGCTTCGGATAGGTGTCGTGGCGGCCCTGCAAGGTGATGTTGATCAGGGGATTCGCGATGGCGTGCACGCGGGCTTCCGCGATCAGCGGCAGCAGCTTGGACACGTAGTAGTTGTCCATCGAGTGCATCGAGGTGAGGTGCGAACCCGTGACGCGCCCCTGCAAACCGGTGCGGATCGTCTCGGCGGCCAGCGTCTCGATATGCCGCGAGAGGGGATCGTCGGATTCGTCGCAATGCATGTCCACGCGAAGGCCGCGCTCGGCGGCAAGTTCGCACAGCCAGCGAATCGACGCCGCGCCGTCGGCCATGGTGCGTTCGAAGTGCGGAATGCCGCCGACGACGTCCACGCCCATGTCGAGCGCGCGCACGAGGTTCGCTTTCGCGGTCGGCGAACGCAGCAGGCCGTCCTGCGGGAACGCGACGAGTTCCAGGTGCAGGTAGGGCGCCACGCGACGCTTCACTTCCAGCAGGGCTTCCGTGGCGAGCAGGCGGTCGTCGCACACGTCGACATGGCTGCGGATCGCCAGAAGGCCCTGCGCCACGGCCATGTCGCAATAGGCCATGGCACGGTCCACCAGCGCCTGTTGCGTCAGCACCGGTTTCAGTTCACCCCATAGCGCGATGCCTTCCAGCAGCGTGCCCGAGGCGTTGAGGCGCGGCAGGCCAAGCGAGAGCGTCGCGTCCATGTGAAAGTGCGCGTCCACGAAGGGCGGACTCGCCAGCCGGCCCGCCGCATCGATTTCTTCGGCGCCCTGCGCGGGCAGGTTCGACTGGATGGCCGCGAACCGCCCATCCTCGATGCCGATATCGACGTCCGTGCGACCGTCGGGAAGGGTGGCGTGGCGGATGACAAGGTCCATGAGCGGCTCCGGCGGCAGGTTCCGCATGATACGCAGTGGCGTCTTCACGCGGCACCTGCGGCGGTTTGGCACCATGGTCTTGCCCATGAACCTGTCCGACAAGCTTGCCATCCTCGCCGACGCCGCGAAGTACGACGCCTCGTGCTCATCCAGCGGTGGGAAAGGACGCAACTCGCTCAAGAGCGGCGGCATCGGATCGACCGAAGGCATGGGCATCTGCCACGCCTATGCACCGGATGGTCGCTGCATCTCCCTGCTGAAAATCCTGCTGACGAACTTCTGCGTCTACGACTGCGTGTACTGCGTGAACCGGCGCAGCAGCAATGTGCAGCGCGCCCGCTTCAGCGTGGAAGAGGTGGTGAAGCTCACCCTGGATTTCTACCGCCGCAACTACATCGAGGGCCTGTTTCTTTCGTCGGGCATCATCCAGTCGCCCGACTACACGATGGAGCAACTGGTCCGCGTGGCACGCACGCTGCGCACGGAGCACCGCTTCGGTGGCTACATCCACCTGAAGACCATCCCCGACGCGTCACCGGAGCTTATCGACGCCGCCGGTCGCTGGGCCGACCGTCTCAGCATCAATATCGAGATGCCGACCGAAGGCGGTTTGAAAGCGCTGGCGCCCGAGAAGCACATGGGTGACATCCGCAGCGCCATGGGCCGGCTTCGCCTGTCGATCGATGAAGCGAAGGCCGAGAAGAAGGCGCCGCGTTTCGCACCCGCGGGACAAAGCACGCAGATGATTGTCGGTGCCGACGACGCGAGCGATCGCGATGTGCTGAGCGCGAGCACCAACCTATATACGAATTACCGCTTGCGGCGTGTTTACTATTCGGCGTTCAGTCCGATTCCGGATGCGTCGAAGATACTGCCCCTGAAGCCGCCGCCGCTGGTGCGGGAACACCGCCTGTACCAGGCCGACTGGCTGATGCGCTTCTATGGATTCGACGCGGATGAAATCGCGCCGCCCGGCGACGACGGCATGCTGTCGCTGGATGTCGATCCCAAATTCGCCTGGGCGTTGCGGCATCGCGATCGTTTTCCCGTCGACGTGAACCGGGCGCCTCGCGACATGCTGCTGCGCGTGCCGGGACTCGGCGTGAAGACGGTGGACAAGGTGATCGCCATGCGTGGGCACCGGCGCATCCGTTACGACGATCTCGTGCGCCTTCGCGTGCCCATGAAGAAGGTCGCGCCCTTCGTCGTCACGGTGGACCACCGCCCCCATGGCGACCAGGAGAGCCGCTTCCTGCGCCAGGCACTGCGCGAGCCATCGCAGCCGGATCTGTTTGGCTGATGTTCGTCGTGCGCCTCGACGATCCGGCGGACTTCCAGGAATGGCGCACGAAGGCACGAGCGCTGCTGCTGGCCGATGTCGCGCCGACGGATGTCGAATGGGTGTCGGCGGGAAGCCAGGGGTTGTTTGGTGGAAGCGATGCGATACCCGCACCGCGCAGATCCGAACCCCCCGCGGTCCCAGGCGACTTCCTGCGCCTCGCGGACATCGTCCTCGCGCACGGCGATCCACGCCGCCACGCGGTCCTCTACCGGATGCTCTGGCGGCTCGCGCACGGTGAGAAGGCCTTGCTCCGCGTCGCCACGGACGACGACGTGGCGTGGACGCGTGACTGCGCGAAGCAGGTCACCCGCGACATGCACAAGATGAAGGCGTTCGTTCGTTTCCGTGAAGTGCGCCACGGCGACGACACGGTGTACGTCGCGTGGTTCGAACCCGAGCACGACATCGTCACGCGTGTCGCGCCGTTTTTCGTGCGTCGCTTCACGGGCATACACTGGTCCTTGTTGACCCCATCACGCAGCGCGCACTGGGATGGCGCGACGCTTTCCTTCGGGCCCGGCGCGACACGCGCTCAGGCGCCGTCCGAGGACGCGCTGGAAGATCTCTGGCGCACGTACTACGCGAGCATCTTCAATCCGGCGCGATTGAAAGTGGATGCGATGCGCCGCGAGATGCCGGTGAAGTACTGGAAGAACCTGCCGGAGGCGCGGCTCATCCCCGAACTGGTTCGCGATGCCTTGCCGAGGATGCAGGCCATGGTGGAAAAACAACCCACGGTGCCGAGGAAGAAAGTCACGCCGTTGCAGAAGGCGGCGGTGGATGCCCCCGAAGGCAGCATCGCGGCGCTGCGAAAACAGGCGCGGGATTGCCGCGCGTGCGACCTGTGGAAACCCGCCACGCAGACGGTGTTCGGGGAAGGTCGATCGGATGCGCGCATCGTCGTGATCGGCGAACAGCCAGGTGACCAGGAGGACCTTGCGGGGAAGCCGTTCGTCGGGCCGGCCGGCAAGTTGTTCGACCGTGCGCTGGACGACGCAGGTATCGACCGCGGCGCGCTTTACGTGACCAATGCGGTGAAGCACTTCAAGTTCGAGCCGCGGGGCAAGGTGCGGCTGCATAAGCGGGCGAATGCGGAGGAGCAGGCGGCGTGCCGGCCGTGGCTGGCGGCGGAGATCGACCGCATCGATCCGGAGGCGATCGTGTGCCTGGGCGCGATGGCGGCGCAGGCGGTGTTTGGATCGTCGTTCCGGTTGATGGCACAGCGGGGGGAGTGGCTGGAGTTGCCTGATGGGCGGAGGGCGCTCGCTACTGTGCATCCGTCGTATCTGTTGCGGCTGCCGGATCATGCGGCGCGGGAGGAGGGGTATGCGGACTTTGTGCGTGATTTGAGGTTGATGGGGGAGGTGTTGGGGTGAGGGTTTGCCATCGCCGCTGAAGCGGCTCCCACACAAAGCCGCGGTCAGGTTTGTGTGGGGGCTTTAGCCCCAGCTGGACTAGTGCCAGCTGTATGTGGGGGTATTAGCTCCAGCCAGCTCAGGGCCAGGTCTGTGTGGGGCTCTTCCTCAGCTGGATCAGTGCCAGCTGTGTGTGAGGGCTCT
>DATNJP010000508.1:0-2975 GCA_035603855.1 Luteibacter sp.
CTCAGTCTCCCAGGGTTGCAACCGGTGCTCTCCCTTCAATCGGCCTCAGTGCTCGGAAGAGCCGGCGGGTACCACCCTCGGGGCCGGTAGCCGTAGGCGAGGGCAGCGAGTGGAAAAAGCCCGCAGGGGGCCGGCCATGGATGGCCGGCCGTTTCCGCTGAGACAGGATGTCGAATCGGAAACCTCCACTCGCAGCCCGACCCGAGCCCGTAGGGCAATAGATAAACGGCCGCTCTTCGCGGCCCTTCCTTTCCGGGTCGCCGCAGGCGTGGCCCCGAGGGTGGTACCCGCCGGCTCTTGCGACGCCGCACGGCGAGCGCAACCGCGATGCCGAAGGCGAGCCCCCCGCGCACCACCCACCTTCATCCGAAAATGACTACCGCAGGGCAACACTGAAATGCCGCGTCCCCGACTATTGCCTCATGCGCACCCGCTACCGCCGCAGCCTCTGGATCCTTGGGGTTCTCGCCGTCGTCCTGATCGTGGCGCGGATCGCGTTGCCGTACATCGTGCTGGATACCCTCAACGGTCGTCTCGCGCGCATGGGGTCGTATTCGGGGCATATCGTCGACATCGACATCCATCTGTGGCGCGGGTCGTACTCGCTCGACCGGATGACCATCACCAAGGTGGACGGCAAGGTGCCCGTGCCGCTCTTCAGTACCACGCGCGCAGATATCTCACTCACGTGGCGAGCCCTCGTGAAAGGCCATTTCCGCGGCAAGATCGACTTCTACGATCCGGTGGTCAACTTCGTCGATGGCCGCGGGGAGGGCGATACGCAGACGGGTAAAGGCGTCGACTGGCGCGCGCAGTTGCGCGCGCTGGCGCCGTTCCGCTTCGACGAAATCAACGTGATGAACGGCACCATCACCTTCAACAACTTCGTGTCGAGCCCGAAGGTCGACCTGAAGATGACCGACGTCAATGGCACGGTCACCAACCTTACCAACGTGCAGCGCGAAGGGGGCGATCGCGTGGCCCATATGCGTGCGACCGCGAAGGTGCTTGGCGATGCTCCGCTGGAAACGCGTGCGGAATTCGATCCCCTCGAACGCCTGGGCGACTTCCATTACGAGATCACCATCCGCAACATCAAGCTGGTGAAGGCCAACGATCTCGCGCGGGCCTATTCGGGGCTGGATTTCGCCGGCGGCGTGGGCGACTTCGTCATGGAGCTGCAGGCGAAGGACCGCAAGCTCACGGGCTATGCCAAGCCGTTGTTCCACGACCTGCAGATCTTCAGCTGGAAGCAGGATGTCGAGCAGGACAAGAAGGGTCCGCTGAAGATCGCCTATGAAGCGGTGGCCGAGGGCGTCACGAAGCTGTTCAAGAACCAGTCCAAGGACCAGTTCGCCACGCGTGTGGCCATATCCGGCAACATCGACGAGAAGAGCGTGTCCACCTCGGACGCCATTATCGGGATCCTGCGCAACGCCTTCGTGGAAGCGTACAAGCCCAACCTCGAACACCTGACCGGGCGGCCGAAGGACGACTAGCCGACTTGGCAGGGGGCCGCAAACGCGCGAAAGTGCGGCCCTCCCTTTCAGGCAGGCTAGAGAGCCCATGACTGCAACGCCCCTCCACGTCCTGATCCTCGCCGCGGGCGAAGGCAAGCGGATGAAGTCCGCCTCCGCGAAGGTGCTGATGCCGCTCGCCGGTCGCCCCCTTCTTGCCCATGTGATCGACGCCGCCAGGGCGTTGAATCCCGCTGGCATCCACGTGGTGTACGGCCACCATGGCCAACAGGTGCGCGACGCCTTCGCCGCGGACACCCGCCTGGCGTGGATCGAACAGCGTGAGCGTCTGGGTACCGGGCATGCGGTGCGCACGGCGCTCGAGGCGATGCAGGCGGCCGGGAGCCTCGAAGGGCGTGTGCTGGTGCTTTACGGCGATGTTCCGTTGATCCGTACATCGACCCTCGAAGCGCTCGTGGGCGCCGACCAGGGCATCGCGATGCTGGCGACCCGGCTGGCTAATCCGAAGGGATACGGCCGCGTGGTGCTCGATGCGGCGGGCAGGGTTCGCCATATCGTCGAAGAGAAGGACGCGAGTGCCGCGCAGCGCGCCATCGACCTGGTGAACACGGGCATCGTCGCCGCCGACGCGTCGCGCCTGCTGGCGTGGACGCAGCGGCTCGGCAACAGCAATGCCCAGGGCGAGTATTACCTCACCGATGTCTTTGAAATGGCCGCCGCTGAAGGTTCCCCCGCGGCGTGCGTCGATGGCGACGCCGTCGAAGCGTCGGGCGCGAACGATCCGTGGCAGCTTGCCGAACTGGAAGCGCTGTTTCGCGAGCGCAGCGCGCGCGAACTGGCGCTTGCCGGTGTGCGGCTGGCTGATCCGACGAGGCTGGACGTGCGCGGCAAGGTCAGCGCCGGACGCGATGTCGAAGTGGATGTGAACGTGATCTTCGAAGGTAACGTGGAACTGGGTGACGACGTGCGCATCGGCCCGTTCACGCGCGTGCGCAACGCGAAACTCGCGGCAGGCACCGTCGTGCTCGCCCACTGCGACCTCGATGGCGTGGTGACGCACGGCCCATGCACCATCGGGCCTTTCGCGCGCGTGCGTCCCGGCACCGATCTCGCCGCGGGCGTGCACATCGGCAACTTCGTGGAAACCAAGAACGCCGTGATCGGCGAGGGCTCGAAGGCCAACCACCTGAGCTACCTCGGCGACACCGTGATCGGCAGCAAGGTCAACATCGGCGCGGGCACGATCACCTGCAACTACGATGGCGTGAACAAGAGCCGCACCACCATCGAGGACCGCGTGTTCGTCGGCTCGAACAGCGCCCTGGTGGCACCGGTCACGCTGCACGCGGGTTCGACGATCGGTGCGGGGTCGGTGATCACCAAGGACACACCGGCCGACACACTGACGATCTCGCGTGCGCGCCAGACGGTGATTGACGGCTGGCAGCGGCCCACGAAGAAATAGGCGGTCAACGCACTTCGTCAGGCGCGATAACG
>DATNJP010000509.1:0-17843 GCA_035603855.1 Luteibacter sp.
ATCAGCATCGCGTCGCCGTAAGAGAAGAACCGGTAACGCTGCAGCACGGCGTAGCGATACGCCTCGAGAATCGTTTCCTTCCCGGCCAGGGCCGACACCAGCATCAGCAGGGTCGACTGTGGCAGGTGGAAGTTGGTAATCAGCGCGTCGACGCTGGTGATCTTGTAGCCGGGGAAGATGAAGATCTGCGTTTCGCCGGCGAAGGGGCGCAGCACGCCTTCTACCGTGGCGCTCTCGAGCGCGCGGACCACGGTGGTGCCCACTGCGATCACGCGGCCGCCGGCGGCACGCGTGGCGCGAATCTTTTCCACCAGCCCCGCGCCCACGTTCAGCCACTCGCGGTGCATCACGTGGTCGCGCACGTCTTCCGCACGCATCGGCTGGAAGGTTCCCGCGCCGACGTGCAAGGTGACGTAACCGGTTTCGACGCCGCGGACGCGCAGCTTCTCGAGCAGCTCCTCGTCGAAGTGCAGGCCCGCCGTCGGCGCGGCCACCGCGCCGGGCTCGCGCGCGAAGATGGTCTGGTAGCGCTCGTTGTCCGCCGCCTCGGCGCCGCGTTCGATATAGGGCGGCAACGGCATTTCACCCAGGCGCGAAAGCAGCCGTTCCAGCGGCTCGTCCGTGTCGAAACGCAGCAGGAAGAATTCACCGTCGCGACCCAGGACGGTGATCATGCTGCCGTCCGCGAGTTCGATCCGCCCGCCTTCCTTCGGCTTCTTGCTCACGCCGAGCTGGGCACGGGCCTCGTGCGCGCCGGTCACGCGCTCGATCAGGATCTCGACCGAGCCGCCCGATTCCTTGCGGCCGTAAAGGCGCGCCGGAAGCACGCGGGTGTCGTTGAACACCAGCAGGTCGCCCGGCAGCAGCATTTCCGGCAACTCGGCGAACTTGCGGTCCTTCTTCGTATGCGCGGCGACATCGACCACGAGCAACCGGCTTCCCGAGCGCCTCGCCAGCGGGGCCTGGGCGATCAGGTCGGGAGGAAGGTCGAAGTCGAAATCGGATTTCTTCACGGATACGGCCGGGGCAAAGCGATGGATGGGGGATTATCGCTTATTGCACGCCCGCCTACCTTGGGTGGGACCGCCCGGGCTACAGCCAGCCCTTCTGCCGGGCCAGGCGATAGGCCTCGATGCGGTTGGCCGCGCCGAGCTTGCCGATCGCCTCGGACAGGTAGTTGCGCACCGTGCCGTGGGAAAGGTTGAGCTGGGTGGCGATGTCGTTGGCGGACTGGCCTTCCCCCGCCAGGCGCAGCACCTGGCGCTCACGATCGTTGAGCGGATCGGCGTCGGACCAGGCTTCGAGCGCCAGTTGCGGGTCGATGGCGCGGCCACCCCGATGCACGGTGCGTAGCGCTTCGGCCAGGTTTTCCGCGGGGGCATCCTTGAGCAGGTAGCCGCCCACCCCGGCGTCGAGCGCGCGGCGCAGGAACCCCGGACGCGCAAACGTCGTGACGATGATGACCTTCACGGGCAGCTCGTGCCGGCGCACCCGCTGGGCGATCTCCAGTCCGGTCAGGCCGGGCATCTCGATGTCGGTCACCAGGACGTCCGGTTTCAGGCGCTGCAGTTCGCGCCATGCAGACTCCCCATCGGGGGCCGAGCCCAGCACCTCGATATCGGATTCAAGATTCAGAAGCGCCGTGAGGGCACCGCGCACCATGGCCTGGTCTTCGGCGAGAAGTACGCGAATCATGCGACGCGCTCCCTGGGCCGGCCGGAGGCGGTCAGGCCGATATCGAGCACCGTGCCCTGACGCACGGGGGATTCGATGGCCAGGCGTCCGCCGATCTGTCGCACGCGCTCGCGCATGCCGGAGACACCATTGCCATGGGCGGTCAGTCCGCCACAGCCGTTATCCGTGATTCGCATGGAGAAGTCCTGTCCGTTCCGTGTGATGACGACACGGGCTTCCGTGGCGCGTGAGTGGCGGTGGATATTGGTGACAGCCTCGCGAAGCACGAGGCATAGCGTCGCCTCGACATCTTCGGGAAGCTCGAAGCGGTCCGGGAGTTCCACGATGAAGACGATGCCCGAGGCCTCGAGCATGAGCCGCGCGGACACCAGCTCACTGGCAAGGTCACCCGCACGCATGCCCGTGACCGCGCTGCGCACTTCGGCCAGCGTGTGGCGCGCGACGCGCTCCACCTCTTCCATCTCCTGCCGGGCGCGTTCCGGATTCGCGAGCGCCAGGCGCTTCGCCAGTTCCGACTTCAGCGTGATCAGTGACAGCGTATGGCCGAGCAGGTCATGCAGGTCGCGGCCGATGCGTTCGCGCTCGGCCAACGTGGCGAGACGGCGCACTTCCGACTGCGACAGGCGAAGCTCGGTATCGCGACGCGCACTGCGCACATACAGATAGTTGCTGAAGCCGGCCGCCAGGCCGATGCCGAACACGAAGAACACCTGCACCAACGGCACATGGAACACGTGGCTCCAGGCCCACGCCAGCACCGTGGTGACGGCAACGCCTATCAACCACGGCCGGGGACGCCCGGCGTATGCAAGCAGGATCACGCCGATGACAACGTACCCGAGCGATACGGGATTCACGGGCCAGAGGACAAAGCCAAGCACCGCGATCACGGACGCATGGAACGTGAGGCGCGACAGCGGCGCCATGAATACGGAGGTGTAGCACACGAGATAAACGGGAATCGTGGCAAGCGTCGGACCAAACCATGTCCAGTTGAATCCCTTGACCGCCAGCGGCGCCTGGATGAGCGCGATCAGCCAGAACACCTGCAAACCCGCCTGCCAGCGCAGGAACACGGGCGAATGCAATGCGCCAAGCAACGAATCCCGAGCGGGAGCGGGCATGCGCATCACGACGCCAGCCTGTCGGGTCCCGCCGGGGGAAGCGTGGCCGGTGACGCGGAGGCGACGACCTGTGACAGAAGACGGTCCGTCGGCGTCAGCGGGATCTCGATCCGGATGACCGTGCCTTTCGGACGGCTGGACTCGAAGGCCAGCACGCCGCCGAGCGCGCGCACGCGTTCGCGCATGCCGCAGATGCCGTTGCCTTCACTGCCGGCGAGGCCATGGCCATTGTCGCGAACGATCATCACGCAGTGGCGCGCGTCCATCGAGACTTGCACTTCCGCCACCGACGCCCCGGCATGACGATGAATGTTGGTGACGGCTTCGCGCAGGACGAGTGCCAGTTCCGCATCGACACGTGGCGGCAGGTTGGGTACGTCGTTGGCGTAGGTGAAGTCGATCATCGATGTGTTGAGGAGCAAGCGCGCGGCGGCCAGTTCAGCGGCGACGCCGGATGCGCGGATACCCGTGACAGCCGAGCGCACTTCCGCCAGCGCGTGGCGCGCGACCTGTTCCGCTTCCTCGATCTCGCGCTTCGCCGCCGTGGCGTCGCGGTCGATCAGGCGCCGCGAGAGTTCGAGCTTGAGCGTGATCAGCGACAGCGTGTGCCCCAGCAGGTCGTGCAGGTCGCGACCGATGCGCTCGCGTTCGGCCGACGCGGCCAGGCGGCGGATCTCGTCATGCGACAGTTTCAGTTCGGCATCGCGCTGCGCGTTGAAACGGTAGATGACGTTGACCGAGCCAACCGAGAGCGCGATGAACGATAGCGTGGCCATGACCGCGATCGGCCAGGCCAACAGGAAATACGCCGTAGCCATGAAGCCCGCGATGATCACCGCGATACCGAGGAAGCATCGCTTCGGCGCGCCCTCGAAACCCATCATGGCGCACGCGTAGATCACATAGCAGGCGCCGCCGCTGGTGTTGAATTTCAGCGTGCCATAGCCGATCAGGGCGACGGCCAGCGCGTACACCGGCGCCTCGCGCGTGGGCCGGACATAGGTCAGTCCGTAAAGGAACAGGAACAGCGGAAAGGTGATCGCCGTCGCCATGACCCAGTGCGGCCCCAGCTTGTCCGCGAAGACCAGGTCGCCGAACACATAGACCGTCCACACCAGGTGGAACAGGCTGCCGACACGCAGCCTGGGCTTGTCGCGGTAGCGGCTCCACAGCGAATCCGGTGTCGGCTGGAACCACGAGCGGGCCATGGGAATGTCCGTGGAAAGGCGTGCGGTCATGCTACTTCAACCGTGGCGGCGCAGGCGACGGGCGGCGATCAGGACGAAGGCGACCGTGAAGCCCAGCAATACCGCCACGTGCACCAGTTCATTGCCTTGGCCCAGGCCGACCGCGGAAAGCGCCAGCTGGTCGAGGTGGTACGACGGCCACACGGGCCCGATGGACTGCAGGAACGACGGCATGATCGACAGCGGGAACCACAGGCCGGAAAGGAAGGCCATCGGCAGGTAGATCAGGTTGACGACGCCGGGTGCGGCCTGCCCCTTCACCAACGTGCCGACCAGCAGGCCCAGCGCCGAGAACGGCAGTACACCGAGCACTTCCACCGCAAAGAACGCCACGATGCGCGACGGCGGCAGGCTCACGCCGGCAACGAAGACGGCCAGGCACATCAGGATCACCGAGACGATCGCCGCCACGAGCAGGGCCATGCACATCTTGCCGAGCAGATAGGCACCGGGCGGCATCGGCAACGCGCGCTTCAAGGTCAGCAATCCGGTATCGCGTTCCAATGCCAACGACACGCCGAAACCGAACAGGCCCGGTGCCATGACGCCGAACGTGCCGTACGACGCCAGCAGGTAACGCGGCGCATCGGCGCTGTTGGCGTGCCCGAGGACGATGCCGAACATCAGATAGAAAACCGACGGGAACAGTAGCGTCGGCAGCAGGAACCCGGGGTTGCGCAGGTAGCGCAGGCATTCCGACTTTGCTTCCTGCACGTAGGCATTCAGGAGGCGCCCCGTCGTCATCGCGGGCGTGGCGACGCTATCGATCGTGGTCATGCGGCCTCCTTGACGGCCTCGGTCTCGCGGGTGATCTCGGTGAACGCTTCGGCCAGGCCGGCGCGCTGCACTTCCAGTTCGGACAACGCGACGTCTGCCTGAAGCAGGCGCCGTACCACCGCTTCGGCCTGTGCTGTCGCGATCAACAGGCGGTCCTGTTGCCTCTCCACCGTGGCGACCTCGGGCCACGCCGCCACGGTTTCGACATCGACCGACGTGACGCAGCGGATGCGGCGCAGTGCGACGTGCGCGCGAAGCGCATCGACGCTGCCTTCGGAAACGACCCTGCCCTTGGCGATTACGCAGACGCGATCGGCCAGCGCTTCGGCTTCCTCGAGGTAATGCGTCGTCAGCACCACGGCGCAACCTCCCGCGACCAGCTGCCGGATCGCGGACCACAACGATTGCCGGGCCGACAGGTCCATGCCCACCGTGGGCTCGTCCAGGAAAAGGATGTCGGGACGCCCGGCCATCGCCATCGCGAACTGCACGCGGCGCTGCTGTCCACCGGATAAATTGCCGTAGCGCCGGCCGAGCAGATCCGTGATGCCGGCGAGCGCGGCACATTCCTCCACGGGCCTCGGTTCCGGGTAATAACTGGCCGTCAGCTTCAGGTGCTCGCGCACCTTGAGCGTGGCCGGGAGATTGGCCGACTGCAGCATGACGCCAATGCGGCGGCGCGCGTCGATGTCCTGCGGGTCCTTACCGAACAACGTCACCGATCCAGCGTCAGCGCGGAGCAGCCCGAGCAGAAGGCTGATGCTGGTGCTTTTGCCTGCGCCGTTGGGGCCTAGCAGCGCCAGCAGCTCGCCGCGATGGATGTCGAGGTCGATGCCGTCGAGCGCGGTGACGTTGCCGTAACGCTTGCTGACGTGTTCGAGGCGTGCGATGCGAGTGTCATTGAGCATGGTGTGCCCTCCCTTGCGTTGCAACATATTCCCGCGCAAGCCATTGGCGGCAGTCGCTTGCGTCATTGTGCGAATGTGACAAGCGTCACCCGGGGGTTACGCCGCCAAAACGCGCATGCTATGCTGGGTTAATAATCCCTTTACATATAGATACTTAGCGGCACTAAAGGGAGCGTAAACGAAAGCAGCCGCGTCATCAGTCGAGGAGTGGTTTATGGGCGTCATCGATCAACTGCGCGAAATGCGCGATTTCGGCGGCACGCCGCGCACGCGGGGCCTCCCGGACAGCACGATCGAGCGTTTTGCCCAGATCGACCCGTCCCTCGTCGGCGCCGTGGAAGACGCGCTTGCCTACCACAAGGGCCTGCGCGCCGATTTCGGCGACCTCCTGCGCGCCGATGAAGCCGAGCAGATCCTTCGCCTGCAGTCGAGCCTGGTCAATTTCTATCCCGACGACGGCGTGAATCCGTACGTGCCGGCCGCCGCGCGCGGCCCGTGGATCGTCACGCTGAAGGGAGCCGTGCTCCACGACAGCGGCGGCTACGGCATGCTCGGCTTTGGCCACAATCCGGAACGCATCCTGGCGGCGATGGCACAGCCGCAGGTGATGGCCAACGTGATGACGGCCAACGTCTCGCAGTTGCGCCTGTCCGAGGCCCTGCGCAAGGAACTCGGCCGCCATCGTGGTGGCAGCCCGTATTCGCATTTCCTCTGCCTGAACTCGGGCTCGGAATCCGTCACGCTGGCGGCGCGCATCGCCGACGTCAACGCACGCCTCATGACCGATCCGGGTGCCCGCCATGCCGGTCGCACGATCAAGCGCCTGGCCGTGAAGGGTGCCTTCCATGGCCGCACCGAGCGCCCCGCCCTCTATTCCGATTCCTCGCGCCGTAATTACCAGCAGCACCTGGCGAGCTACCGCAACGAAGACAGCCTGATCACGGTCGAGCCCTACAACGTCGGCCAGCTGAAGGCGGCGTTCGCGGAGGCCGATCGCCAGGGCTGGTTCATCGAAGCGATGTTCCTCGAGCCGGTCATGGGCGAAGGCGATCCAGGCCGTGCGCTCACGCCGGAGTTCTACGCCGCCGCGCGTGAACTCACCCGCGAGCACGGCACGCTGCTCCTGGTCGATTCGATCCAGGCCGGCCTGCGCGCGCACGGTGTGTTGTCGATCATCGACTACCCGGGCTTCGAATCGATGGAAGCGCCGGACATGGAGACCTTCTCCAAGGCGCTCAACGCCGGCCAGTATCCGTTGTCGGTACTCGCCGTTACCGAACGCGTCGCCGGCCTGTATCGCAAGGGTATCTACGGCAACACGATGACCGCGAACCCGCGTGCGCTCGATGTCGCCGTGGCGACGCTGGCGGAACTGACCGACGAGGTCCGCGACAACATCCGCGAGCGTGGCCAGGAGTTCCTGAAGAAGATCGAAGCGCTGAAGGGTGACCTGGGTGGACTCATCACCAAGGTGCAGGGCACCGGCCTGTTGTTCTCGTGCGAGCTGGCCCCGGAGTTCAAATGCTTCGGCGAAGGTTCCACCGAGGAATACATGCGCGAACGCGGCATCGGCGTCATCCACGGCGGCGCGAATTCGCTCCGCTTCACGCCGCACTTCCGCGTCACCAGCGCCGAAGTCGACCTGATCGTGGAAGAAATCCGCCACGCCCTGAAGGAAGGCCCGCGCCGCTCGGCTTCCATCAAAGCGGCCTGACGCTAAGCAGCCTGACGCTAAAGCGTAGCCGGCCCACGGGCCAGGCAGGGTCGGTGCCAAGACCGGAACACGGTTGGCGCAAAGATCAAAAGCATGGCCGGTCCCTGGGGCCGGCCATGCTGCACGAAAGTGCTCCTACACAAGTAGTCCCTGCCCGGCGTAAGCTCCACCGGCCGGATTCGCCCGGCGTCACGTAGGGGTTTCGCCATGCGTACGCAGATTCGTGTCCTTGCTGTTGCTTCCCTCCTCGCTTTCGCCGCCGGCGCCATCGCCGCCCCGCAGCAAGCCGCCCCCAAGAAGGACCTCACGCCGCAACAGCAGCGCATGAGTACGTGCAACTCGCAGGCCACCGGAAAGAAAGGCGACGAGCGCAAGACCTTCATGAGCAGCTGTCTCAAAGGCGAACAACCGGCGAAGGCCACCCAGCAGGACAAGATGAAGTCCTGCAACAAGGACGCCTCCGCGAAGAGCCTGAAAGGCGACGAGCGCAAGAGCTTCATGAGCACCTGCCTCAAAGGCTGACCGGCCCACAAGAGCCACCCATCAAGGCCCAACCTTGTGGGGGCCACTCCAGCAGCGATTGTGGGAGCCACTCCAGCGGCGATGTGGGAGCCGCTTCAGCGGCGATCCCGCGGCAGCGGGCAACCTTGCCGCGAGCACCCTTCGCCGCTGAAGCGGCTCCCACACTCAACTGAGGGTCCGTCCCACACTTAGCTTTGGGCGGCTCCCCCATGCAGCAAGGAATGCGACAATTCCCCGGTCACCGATCACGAATCCGAAGCCATGAAAATCGTCGAAGTCCGTCATCCCCTCATCCAGCACAAGCTCGGCCTCATGCGTCGTGCGGGGATCAGCACCAAGGAGTTCCGCGAGCTGGCTTCCGAAGTGGCCGCCCTGCTCACCTATGAGGCGACGGCGGACATGGAAACGGAGTGCAAGACGATCGAAGGATGGGCGGGTCCGGTCGAGGTGACGCACATCAAGGGAAAGAAGGTCACCATCGTGCCCATCCTGCGCGCAGGGCTCGGCATGCTCACGGGCGTGCTCGAAATGATCCCCGCGGCCAAGGTCAGCGTCGTCGGCCTGCAACGTGACGAGGAAACGCTCGAACCCGTCACCTATTATGAAAAGCTCAGCGGCGGCATGGCCGAGCGCACCGCGATCATCGTCGACCCGATGCTCGCCACCGCGGGCACCCTCGTCGCCACCGTCGACATGCTGAAAGCAGCGGGCGCGAAGAAGATCAAGGGCCTGTTCCTCGTCGCCGCACCGGAAGGCCTGAAACGCATCGAGGCGGCCCACCCGGACATCGAGATCTACGTCGCCTCCATCGACGATCACCTGAACGAACTCGGCTACATCCTGCCGGGCCTGGGCGACGCCGGCGACAAGATCTTCGGTACCAAGCAAAAGGCCTCCTGAGGCCGCCAAAGTCGCCGTTTCTGTCACATCCCGCTGTCATATAACTGGGGCACACTCCGCGAGCGGGCCCGACAGGGGGAAACGCCGCGTCAGGGGATGACGGGGTGCTTCGGGTCGCAAACACATCAACGACTCGAGGGATATTCGAATGCGTTCGACCACGTCACGGCGCGCCATCTGGATCGCGCTGGCAGGACTCTCCGCCGTACTTCCGTTGCAGGCGGCCGATCTATCCATCACGCAATTCCGTGTGCGCGGCCCTTCCGGCGGCAACGACGAATTCGTGGAACTGCAGAACACCGGTACCGCTGCGCTGGATGTGTCGGGCTACAAGCTCAACGCCTCCAATGCGAGCGGCACCACGGGCACCCGCCTGACGATTCCCGCGGGCACGACCGTGGCGCCGGGCTGCTTCCTGCTGCTGGCCAACACGGCCGCGTCGGGTTACTCCGGCAGCGTCACGCCCGACCTGAAGTACTCCACCGGCATCACCGATGATGGCGGCCTCGCACTGCTCGACACGTCGGGCGCGCTCATCGACCAGGTCGGCCTGAGCACCGGTTCCGCCTACAAGCTCGGCACGCCACTGGTCAGCCTCGGCAGCTCGAACGCGGACCAGGGCTACGGTCGCAAGACGAACGCTGCGGGCCTGCCGCAGAGCACGGGCGACAATTCGGCCGACTGGGTCAAGGTCGCGCCGACCGCGCCGCGCGCCAGCACCTCGCCGTGCACCGTGCAGGGTCTCAGCCTGTCCATCGCCGACGCCACGGTCAGCGTGCGCAATGGCGACGACCAGCACATGCCCTTCAGCGTGACGCTGAGCGAGCCGGCGTCGGCCGACGTCACCGTCCATGCGACAACCGCGGACGACACCGCAACGGTTGCCGCCGGTGATTACGACGCGCTGGATACGTCGCTGACAATTCCTGCCGGCAGCACCAGTGGCACCGTCAACGTCACCGTGCACGGCGCGAAGGCGGCCGGCCCGGACAAGGCGTTCCGCGTGAACCTGTCGAACGCCTCGGGCGGCGACGTGGTGATTGCCAAGGGCACGGCCGTCGGTGCCATCCTCAACCAGATTCCCGTGGCTGCCGAAATCTGGCAGGTCACCGGTCGCGGCCAGGTCTCGCCGCTGCTCGGCAAGCGCGTGTCCACGCACGGCAATATCGTCACCGCCGTGGGCCCCGCCGGTTTCACGATCCAGACGCCGGACAACCGCGCCGACGACGATCGCCTGACCTCGAACGGCATCTACGTGTTCACCAGCACGGCACCGACGGTGAAGGCCGGTGACATGGTCGACGTCGAGGCCACGGTCGACAACTTCTTCAGCCTTCCGGAACTGAAGGACGCGACGATCACCACGACGATGCATGGTGCGCACCTGCCCAAGGCCGTCGCTTTCGGCAACAGCATCCCGTCGTCGGATCCGAATGCACTGTCGTGCGGTGATACCAACTTCCAGTGCTACGTCGGCATGCGTGTCACGATCGACAACGGCATGATCACCACGGGCAACCTGCGCTTCAGCAACGAGCCCTTCGCCGAGGTCTACATCACGGCCAACGGCAAGCGTTCGCTGCGCGAGCCGGGCGTGCGCTACACCGTGCCGGTGCCCGATGGCGTGAACCTGCCGAACTGGTCGGGTAACCCGCAGGTGTTCAAGATGAACACCGCCGACTTCGGCGCCGTCGCCCCGAACACCCCGTTCAACGCCGGCACCACGTTCAGCGCGGAAGGCGTCATGTCGTATGCCTTCGGCATGTACACCTTCATCCCGTCGAAGATCACCATCAAGAAGACGGCCCCGCTGCCCCGCGCGGTCGATTCGCGTCCGTTCTACGCCGTGCGCGTGGGTGCGCTGAACACGGAACGCTTCTGCGACACGGACTTCAACACCGTGTTCACCTGCAGCGGCGGCGCCACCGAGCCGACCGCGGACCAGGTGAAGCTCAAGACGCAGCGTCTTTCGGCCTACATCGGCAGCGTGCTGAAGCTGCCCGATATCCTCTCGGTCGAAGAGGTGAAGAGCCTGCAGGTCCTGCAGGGTCTGGCGAAGCAGCTGGGTGACGATTATCCGGCCCAGTACGAAGCGATCCTGCAGCCGGGTCACGATCCGAGCGGCATCAACGTCGGCTTCCTCGTGCGCACGGACCGCGTACGTGTGCTCGACGTCCGCCAGTTGGGCGCCGACGAAACGTGGCAGGACGACGGCCAGACGGCCTTCGTGCACGATCATCCGCCGCTTCTGCTCACTGCCGAAGTGCCCTCCATCGTGGGCCGGATGCGCATCAACGTGATCTCGGTGCACCCGAAGGCACGCCAGAACGTGGACAAGACCGGCACGACGGCCGATCGCGACCGCGAGAAGCGCTTCCTCCAGGCCAAGTCGCTCGCCACCCAGGTGCAGGCGATCCAGACCGACCGGAAGAACCTGCTCGCGCCGCTGCTCGTGGTGGGCGATTTCAACTCCTACCAGTTCAGCGACGGCTTCACCGACGTGGTCGGCCTGATCTCGGGTCGCTACGACGACAGCCAGAACCTGCTGAAGCTCGGCAAGAACCTGGTCAAGCCCACGCTGTGGAACGCGGTCGATTCGGTGCCCTCGGAGGATCGCTACTCGTTCCTCTTCACCGAGAACTTCGGCAACATCCAGGGCCAGGCACCGCGTGAAGTACCCACGCACCAGGTGCTCGACCATGCGCTCCTGAACACGGTCGCGCGCGGCCTGTTCCTGAAGATGCAGTACGGCCGTGGCAACCTCGATGCGCCGGAACAGACGATCGACGATTCGGCGTCGGCTACCGACGTGAAGAAGGCGATCGGATCTTCCGACCACGACGGCTTCGTGGTCGACATGATCACGCTGCCGCTCAGCCTGTTCTAAAAAAAACGCCCGGCTTCGGCCGGGCGCCTTCACAGGCAGGAGCGCCCAAGCGCTCCTGCCGCGGGTCTCTCAGCGTGCGAAGCGATCCGTCGCTTGCACCAGTTCACGCGTGATGCCCGGCTCGAACGCCGAATGCCCCGCGTCCTGCACGATCCGCAGGTCAGCCTCCGGGAAAGCGCGATGGAGGTCCCATGCGCTACGCACGGGGCACACGACGTCGTAACGACCCTGCACGATCACGGTCGGAATATCGCGGATCTTGTGCACATCGCGCAGCAGTTGTCCGTCGACTTCAAAGAAACCCGCGTTGACGAAGTAGTGGCACTCGATGCGCGCGAAGGCGAGCGCGAACTCGTCTTCCCCGCTGGAAGCGATGTGGCCTTCATCCTGGTAGAGATAGCTCGTGGCGCCCTCCCATACGGACCACGCACGTGCCGCGGCGACACGTACCGCGGGATCGGTGCTGGTGAGCCGGCGATGGTAGGCACTGATGAGATCGCCATGTTCGGCTTGCGGGATCGCGGCCAGATAGGTTTCCCACGCATCGGGATAGAGCTGGTCGCAACCCGACTGGTAGAACCACTCCAGTTCCGAACGGCGCAGCATGAAAATGCCGCGCAGGACGAGTTCGCTCACGCGCTCGGGATGGGTCTCCGCATAGGCCAGCGCCAGCGTCGAACCCCACGAGCCGCCGAAGACCTGCCATTTTCCGATCCCCAGGTGCTCACGGACGCGCTCGATGTCGGCGACGAGATCCCAGGTCGTGTTGTCGGTCAGTTCCGCGTGCGGCGTGGACTTGCCGCAGCCGCGCTGGTCGAACAACACGATGCGGTATTTCTTCGGGTCGAAGAAGCGCCGGCAACGCGGGTTGGTGCCACCACCCGGCCCGCCGTGCAGGAAGACCACCGGCTTGCCGTCGGGATTGCCGCTTTCCTCGTAGTAGAGCGTATGCAGCGGCGAAACCTGGAGCATGCCGCTGTTGTACGGCTCGATCGCGGGGTAGAGATCGGGGGAATCCTGGGCCATGGGACGGGGTCCTGCGAGAACGAAAAGAGGGATAAGGCTAATGCCGTCCGTGGCGGGAAGCCAGCGCAGGCTAGAGGAGCTTTCCGGGATTCATGATGCCGTTGGGATCCCAGACGGCCTTGATGCCGCGCATCAGTGCGATTTCCGCCTCGCTGCGCACGCTGCCCAGCCAGGGTTTCTTGACCAGGCCGATGCCGTGCTCGGCGGAGATACTGCCGCCATGTCGTGCAAGGGTCTGCACCAGCATCGAGGTGACGTGCTCGCATTGCTCGACGAACACGGCGTTGTCGAGGCCGGCGGGTTTCAGCACGTTGATGTGCAGGTTGCCGTCGCCGATGTGACCGAACCAGACCACATCGAAATGCGGGTATTCCGCACCGAGCAGTGCCTGCATGTCGGCCATGAACGCGGGCACGGCGGATATCCGCACCGACACATCGTTCTTGTACGGCTTGTGCGGGGCGAGGCTTTCGGTGATCCCCTCGCGCAGGCGCCATAGAGCGGCGGCCTGCCCTTCGCTCGAACTGATCGCGCCATCCACGACCCAGCCTTCGGTGAGGCAGGATTCGAAGAACGCCAGCGCGGTGGCTTCAGCCTCGTCATCCGCCGCATCGAACTCGGTGACCACGTAGAACGGGTACGTTTCATCGAAGGGACGCTGCGCGCCATGCGCCAACACGTGATGCAGGGCGCGATCGGTGAAAAACTCGAATGCCTCCAGGCGCAGGCGATGGCGCGCTTCCGCGAAGACCTTCATCAGCGCATCCATCGCCGGCACCGCCAGCAACATCACCTGCGACGGCGGTGGCGGCGAGGTGAGCGAAAGCGTGGCCTCGACCACGATACCGAGCGTGCCTTCGGAGCCGATCACGAGATGGCGCAAGTCGTAGCCCGAGGCGTTCTTGACCAGCCCGCGATTGAGGTCCAGCAGCTCGCCCGTGCCGGTGACCACCTTGAGGCCCGCGATCCATTGCCGCGTGTTTCCGTAACGGATAACGCGAATGCCTCCGGCATTGGTCGCGATGTTGCCGCCGATCTGGCAGGAACCGCGTGCGGCGAAATCCACCGGATAGAGCAAGCCGTGCTCACGCGCGGCGTTATGCACGGCTTCCAGCGCGATGCCGGGCTGCACGGTGAGCGTGCGGTCGATCGGATCGAACGCCAGCACCCGGTTCATCCGGTCAAGGCTCAGCACGATTTCGCCGTTCGGCGCGACGGCACCACCGGACAGTCCGGTGCGACCACCCGAGGGCACGATCGCTACGCCCTGCCCGTTCGCCCAGCGCACGAGGCCCTGCACCTCGTCGATCGACGAGGGCCACGCGATGGCCAACGGCGCCGGTGTCCAGCGGCGGGTCCAGTCGCGGCCGTGGTGCTCGAGATCGCCTGGCTCCGTCGAGACCTTCAGGTCGGGCAGCAGACGGGCAAGCTCGGACAGGCGCGGATCGGTCATGAGGTGCTTCGCTCGACGGGGCTTCCAGCGTGCCAGCAGACGCCGCAAGCGTCCATGCCCACACATCGATGCGCCCGATAGGACGTATACGAAATGCCGATTAGACGAAATCCCGTCACGTGGCGACTCTGTGGCACCCCACAACCCCTGTCATGGAACTTACATGAACGCACGAATCCTCGGCGCGACCCTTGCACTGGCCCTCGGCTCCGCCTCGGCCCAGGCTGCCGACGCGATCAACTGGACCGGCTTCTATGCGGGCGTCAACGCCGGCTACGGCTTCGGCGGCGACCCGAACGTGCATACGGTCGGCCAGGCCGCGCCGAACATCGCGAACATCGCCGGCGGCGCCCGCCCTGGCTTCGTCTCGCTCGACCGCAAGGGCGCCATCGGCGGCCTGCAGGCCGGCTACAACTTCCAGTCGGACCGCCTGCTGATCGGCGGCGTGGTCGACGTCAGCTACACGGACCTGAGCGACAAGCGCAACATCGGCACCGTGGCCCTGAACGGCGTGGACCACCTGAACAACCGCTTCGAGTCGAAGCTGGACTACCTCGGCACCGCGCGCATCCGGGTCGGCTATGCGGGCGACCGCTTCCTCGTCTACCTCACCGGCGGCTTCGCCTGGGGCAAGGCCAAGTCGGACGTGGACATGTTCGGCGCGGCGGGCCAGACGCAGTTCTCGGGCCACCGCGACCGCACCCGCACGGGTGGCGTCGGCGGCATCGGCGGTGAGTACGCCCTGACCGAGCACCTGACCATCGACGGCGAACTGCTGCGCTACTCGCTGGGCACCGACAAGGTGAACGTGGCGGTGATCCCCGGTAGCGGCGGCGCCGGCACGGGTTACGACTCGCGTTTCAAACACGACGGTTCCATCGCCCGCGTGGGCCTCAACTACAAGTTCTGACGCTTCACCCCGTGGTCTGCAACCTCCCCTGCCTGCCGCGGACGGTGCCCATCGACTGTGTCGGTGGGCACCACCTGCGGACGTCCTCGCGCGGCGCGGCGTATCTGGCATAGTGGGGTCCAGACCCTACGGATCGCCCCGGACATGAAGCGCACGTCGTACCCGAAAGAAGACATCAAGGTCCTGCTGCTCGAAGGCGTCAGCCGCAGCGCCCTCGATACATTCCGCCAGGCCGGCTACACGCAGATCGAGTTCCACGAGAAATCGCTGCCCGAGGACGACCTGCGCGAGCGCATCGCGGACGCCCACATCGTCGGCATCCGCTCCCGCACGCATCTTACGGCCGACATCCTGGCCGAGGCCCGCCGCCTGATCGCGGTGGGCTGCTTCTGCATCGGCACCAACCAGGTGGATGCCACCGAGGCCGAAAGGCTGGGCGTGCCGGTGTTCAACGCGCCTTACTCCAATACGCGAAGCGTCGCCGAGCTGGTGATCGCTGAGACGATCATGCTGGTCCGCCGCATTCCGGAGAAGAACGCCGAATGCCATCGCGGGGGCTGGTCGAAGTCGGCCGCGGGCAGCTTCGAAGTCCGCGACAAGGTGCTCGGCATCGTCGGCTATGGCCATATCGGCACCCAGGTGGGCGTACTGGCCGAATCGCTGGGTATGCGCGTGATCTTCCACGACGTCGAGGCGAAGCTCTCGTTGGGCAATGCCCGGCCGGCCGCCAGCCTCGAGGACCTCCTCGAGCGGGCCGACGTGGTGACGCTGCACGTGCCCGAGACCCCGCAGACGAAGAACCTCATCGGCGCGGCGGAAATCGCGCGCATGCGTCCGGGTTCGATGCTGGTGAACGCGTCGCGCGGCACGGTGGTCGACATCGACGCGCTGGCGGCGGCGCTGCGTTCGAAGCATCTGGCGGGCGCCGCGATCGACGTCTTCCCGGTGGAACCCAAGGGCAACGACGATCCCTTCCGTTCGCCGCTGGTCGGCATGGACAACGTGATCCTCACGCCGCACGTCGGCGGTAGCACGGCCGAGGCGCAGGAAAACATCGGCATCGAGGTGGCCTCGAAGCTGGTTCGCTACAGCGATAACGGCAGCACGCTATCGGCGGTGAACTTCCCCGAAGTGTCGCTTCCCGGCCATCCGACCAGCCGCCGGCTACTGCACATCCATCGCAACATCCCGGGTGTGTTGTCGCGGGTGAACGAGGTGTTCTCGCGGGCCGCGGTGAACATCGACGGCCAGTACCTGCAGACGTCCTCGCAGGTCGGTTACGTGGTGATCGACGTCACCACGACCGAAGAACACGCCGCCGCGTTGCGTAACGAGCTGGCGGCGATCGAGGGGACGCTGCGGGCCCGCGCCTTGTACTGATGGCGGGCCTGGCGCGCGAAGATGTCGCGCGCGGCGCGCGCTCTTACGGGGCGCCTTCGGCCACGACGCGGGCGCGGCCCCGTTCCTTGGCGAGATAGAGGCGGCGATCCGCCACGGCGATGAATGGCAGGATGGCCTCGCCTTCCGTGGGTACCGTGGTATGCACGCCTGCGCTCAGCGTCAGGCGCTTGCCCGGTCCGAGACCGACATGCGGAATCAACGCCTTGTCGACGAGGTCGAGACAACGCCAGGCGAGCGCCATCGCGGACGCCTCGTCCGTATCCGGCAGCAACAGCACGAATTCCTCACCGCCAAATCGGCATAGCAGGTCGCGCGGGCGGCGCACGATGCCCGAAAGGGCCACGGCCACCCGCTTCAGGCACTCGTCGCCTTCGAGATGACCGTAGTGGTCGTTGTACTGCTTGAAGTAATCGATATCGAGGACGACGACCGAGAGCGGCTGGCGACTGGCCGTGGCGTCGCGCCATTCCGACTCGACGATCATGTCGAAGCGGCGGCGGTTGGCGACACCGGTGAGGCCGTCCTTGAACGACAGTTCTTCCAGTTCGCGCTGCATGTCGAGCAGGCGTTCTTCCGTGCGCTTGCGCTCGCTGATGTCGAACATGAAACCGATCAGCGCGTTCGGGGTGCCGTCGGGGTTGCGCACCACGTGCACCACGTCGCGGATCCAGACGTAGTCGCCGGAGGCGGTGAGCGCGCGGTAGTCGGCCTCGTGGTCAACGCCGGCCTGGGATTGCGAGACGCAGAAATCGAAGACCCAGGAACGGTCCTCGGGGTGCATGCGATCGGCCCAATCCTGCACGGTCGCCCAGGATTGGGGCGTCCAGCCGAGCAGTTCCTCGATCTGGGGGCCGATGTAGGCGAAGCGCAGCGTGGCCCAGTCGATTTTCCAGGGAATGGCGCGCGTGGATTCCAGCAGGGTCCGGTAGAGCCCTATGTCTTCCTCGCGAACGATATCTTCGATGCTCATCTGCGCTCACCCCCCTTACGACGTCGCCAGTGTAGCGGCGCCAAGCCCTAAAGCTTGAGTGCCGACCGGCCTGGTGGTTGCCAGGGCGCGGGCATACAAGGCCATGACCTCCTCCGGTTCGTTGTAGTCGATGCGGAGACCGCGACGCAGTTCGCGACGCATCAGGCGGATCATCGTCGTGATCACGTCGTCGCCGTAGTCGGAGGGCGGACGGCCACTCACCTCGGCCAGGCGACCGCGAACCGGCTCGGCGTCGCTTACCACGGGACAGATGCGATAGCGGTATTCGCCGCCGATGCGGTCCGGCGG
>DATNJP010000510.1:0-13237 GCA_035603855.1 Luteibacter sp.
CACATGAAGCGCAACGCGCCACCGATGCCCGCGCTGTTCTTGACGATGTCCGAACCCACCAGGAAATCGTTGGTGCCACGATCGAAGTATTCCGCCGCCTCACCTGCGATATCCGAGTAAGCCTCGTTCATGCCGCCCGACTGCCCGGTGTAGGCAAGGTTCGAGTGCTGTTCGGTGTAACCGTGACTGATTTCGTGGCCGGTCACGTCGAGGGCCACCAGCGGGTAGAACGTGCTGGCGCCGTCGCCGAACTGCATGTACGTGCCGTTCCAGTAGGCGTTCTCGACGCTGGTGCCGTAATGCACCTGCATCTTCAGTACCTGGTTGAGCGGCGCGCCGCCGGTGTAAGCCACGTACATGTCGTGGACCACGCCACCGTAGTGGTGTGCGTCATTCATCGGGCCGTAGCCACCGTTGATCGGGCTGCCGTTGGAGTTGAAACAAGTGAAACTCCAGAGCGTGCCCGTACCGGACGTGGCGTGGTTGAGGTTGTACGTTTCAACGTAGGCGTTCTTCGCCGTGCAGTTGCTGCCGCTCTGCGTCACGCGCAACGCCGGCAGGCCGTTGGCACCCCAGGTGTACTGGCCGACCTTCTGGTTGCCGCCGGGTCCGGTGGCGTCGACCTCGACATTGGTGAGGCCCTCCCACTGCTCGATGATCTCGCCCGTGTTCGCGTCGATGATAGCGGTGGGCCGCGTGGGATGATCGCCACCGGAGAAATACGAGGTCAGGTACACCAGGCGTGCCGGCGCGCCTTCCTGTGGATAGACGTAGAGGTCGGCCTTGGCGTTCTCGATGGGCGCCGCCGTGGCCAGCGTGCGTGCGCTGCGCTGCAGGGAGGCCAGGGCGCGGGCCTGGTCGATCTTCGGCGTGACCGAGGCGAGTTCCACCTGCAGGTCGGACTCGACGATGCCGTTGGCCACCAGCGCATTGCCCTGCGCGTCCTGCTCCACGGCGATGCTGCGGCCATACACCGGCACGCCCTTGAAGGTCTGCTGCATGCGAACCGTCTGTGTCCCCTTGACGGTAGGCAATGCGTTTTTCGCCACGAAGGCGTTATCGGCGGAAAGGCCGAGTTTCACCGACAGCTGGCTGGCTGGTACCGCGTCGAGGCTCTGTGCATGCAGTGCTTTTTCCGTGGCCGCCGAGGCCATCGATGTGGCCACGATCCCCAATGAAGCGACCAGGAGTTTCAAGCGAAGATGACTTGCCATTACGTTCCTCCTCCGGGAACGGGCCGCACGAAGCCATTGCGGCCGTGAGGACCACATTCCGAACGATATGATTTCGCGCCGCAGCGCGATGCCCGTGGTGTGTCAGCGACCCCGGCATGCATGCCGGAAGTCACGGTCAACCTATCGCAAGTTTTCGCGGTCGACTACCTAGGGATTTCCCTAGGCCGGGGAAAAACGCCATGCTAGGCCCACTCCAAGGCCACATGAACCTGCGAAAGGACACCGGATGAGCGAGACCTCCGATATCGACCTCGACCTCCGGCGCCTCACGCCGTCGGTGCGTGCCGCCTTCCGGCTCACGTCGGAGCGGCACACGCTGGACCATCTGCTGGAAGAGATCGGACTGGTGGGTGCCACGACATGGCAAAAGGGCGAGAGCATCGCCGCCTCGGAGCTGCAGCGCAGGGCCAACGGCTGGTGCATCGAACTGCCCTGGCAACGCACCTACATGCTCGACGATGCGCTTTCGGCCGTGCTTGCGATCCTGGCGCCGCATCGCGACGACATCATCGATACGATCCGTGCGCTCGATCTCGATGCGCACGTCGGTCTGCACGTGCGTATGTATGGAAACGAGGTACCCGCCTGCCTTTGTTCGCCGTACACCCTGAAAGCGATCGCCGCTTACAGCGCCTCGCTGGAGATCGACATCGTTCCGTCGCAACCACCCGCCGCCTGAGCGGACGCGTCAGAGCATCCCGGTTTCGAGCTTCGCCGCGTCCGACATCATGGAATGGTTCCAGGGCGGATCGAAGACGAGATCCACATCCGCCTCGACGACGGTGGGAATGAGTTCGAGCTTGGTCCGAACGTCGTCGACAAGGATGTCGCCCATGCCGCAGCCGGGCGCGGTCAGGGTCATCTTCACGTAGGCGCGGCGAGCGCCTTCGTCGGTGGTCTCGAGGCTAACGTCGTAGACGAGGCCGAGTTCGACGACGTTGATGGGAATCTCGGGATCGAAGCAGGTGCGCAGTTGCTGCCAGACCAGCTTCTCGACGTCTTCGTCCGAGGCGTCGTCTTCCAGCTCGATGGCCTTCGGCGGTTCCTTGCCCAGCGCGTCGGCGTCGTTGCCCGCGATGCGGAACAGGTTGCCTTCCACGTACACGGTGAAGCTGCCACCCAGGGCCTGGGTGATGTAGCCGATCTGCCCGGCCGGAAGCGTGACCGTCTCGCCCTGCGGAACCATGACCGCCTGGCAGTCGCGTTCGAGGGTGAAGGGTTCGCTGCTGAGGCTGAAACCGCTCATTGCTGTCCTGTGAAGGCCGCGCCGCGGCCGCAAAGTCGTCGATTATGCGCCCGCCAGAGGTTGGCGGTAAGCATCCACGGGCTCTAAGTCGGGGCAGCGACCCACGCCCTCAAGAGCGCGCGGCCGTCTCGCCCGCTATGATCACCGCTTTCGACGATCCAGGATCCCATGCGCGACCTTACCGAAACCTATGCCGGCTGAGCGTTTTCGCCTTCCTGGCTTCCTTTTCGGCGTGCTCTGCGCCGCGATGTTCGGCTTCGCCGTCGGCGCCGTCTGGATGGTGCCCTCGATGATGTTCGGGCGTGCCCTGCCCGCCCTGGTGCTGCCAGTTGGCTGGGTGCTGGGCGTGGTGGTCCGGCGCTGGCTGCGCTTCCAGGGCATCGCGGGCGCCGTGCTGGCCGCCGGGGCAACCCTGCTGGCTGCGGCCTACACCGCCTGCCTGGTCGCCGCGGCGAGCATTTCCGGAATGATGGGCGTCGGCCTGGCCCAGGCCATGAGCGACGCCGGTCCGGCCATGCTGATCGAACTGGCCCGTCTGGCCCAGGGTCCCGGTGACGTGGCCTTGGCGCTGGCGGGAGCCGCCCTGGCGGCGATGGTCGCCTGGCCCCTGGGTTCGCGTGGTCGCCGCGCACCCTGACTTCATAAGCCGTAAATCCCCGTCACCGGAAGATATTGCGCACATCGGGCAGTCAACCGGCGGTCGCCGACCGCGTTTACCGGAGTAGTCCAGGACGTATGGAGCACGAGGATGCCAAGACCGACGACGCGGAGGGGGCTGTGAACGCCTCGCTCGCGATCGACAGCGCATCCCTTGAGGATATTCGCGAGGTACCGGCGAACATGGACGCCTTCCTGGCGGCCATCGAGCGACGGGCCTGGCGCATGGCCGAGATCCATCTCGGTAACCGCGAGGATGCCCTCGATGCCGTGCAGGACTCGATGCTGCGGCTGGTGCGCCATTACGGCGACAAGCCGGCGGGCGAATGGACGCCGCTGTTCTGGGGCATCCTGCGCCGACGCATCGTCGATCTGCAGCGCCGCCGGAAGGTTCGCTCCATCGTGGTGGGTTGGCTGGGCGGTGGCAAGGATGACGACGGCGACGACCTGCCGAGCTGGGAGCCCGCGGACGACAGCCCGGATCCCTCCGCGCGGTTGCAGGACACGCAGGCCTACGCCGACATCGTCGCCGCCCTGCGCAACCTGCCCCGGCGCCAGCGCGAAGCATTCACGCTTCGCATCATGGAAGGCCTGGACGTGGCCGAAACGGCGGCAGCCATGGGCTGCTCCGACGGTAGTGTGAAGACCCATCTTTCGCGTGCGATGCATTCGCTGCGCGAGCAACTGGAGGCATGGCGATGAGCCAGCACGATCGGGAACTGGAACGCCGCGCCCAGCAGCTGTACCTGGGCGCCAGCCGTGACGTGGATCCGGCGATGGCCGGCCGCCTTCGCGCGGCACGGCGTACGGCGCTGGCCCGACCACATGCCTCGACAGCCCGGCGCCTGATGCTGCCGGCCGGCGCCTTCGCGGTGCTTGCCCTGGCAACGCTGATGGTCTGGCAGCCGGGCGTATCGCCGTCGGCACCGCCGGCCATCAGCCAGGCGGGCGACGCCGATGCGAACGACCTGCCGCCCGACGCCGACAGCGCCGATCCGGCCCTCTACAAGGACCTCCAGTTCTACAGCTGGCTGGCCTACAACGACACCCAGCCCTCGTCCCGCAAGTGACTCCCATGCGCCGCGTTCCGCTCGTCCTCGCCCTGCTCCTCGCACTGACGGCGCCCTTTGCCGCATCGGCCCAGGATCGCCCGCCGCCCCCGCCGCCCGGCGGTGAAGCGCCGCTGCCGGCGCCGCGTCCGTGGAAAGCGCTGTCCGCCGACGAAAAGGACATCCTCGCGCCGCTCGCGCGGGATTGGGACACCTTCCCGCCGCAGCGCCAGTCGAAGATGCTCGACAAGGCGCAGCATTGGCGCGGCCTGCCGCCCGAACGGCGCGCCGAAATCCGCGAGCGCATCGAGCGCTGGCAGCACATGACGCCGGAGGAGCGCGCCGAGGCGCGGCAAAACCGGCAGAAATTCCAGGACCTGACGCCCGACCAGCGCGCCAGGCTGCACGAGGCCTTCGAGCGCTTCCGCAACCTGCCGCCGGAGCAGCGCCGCCAGCTGATGGATAAGTGGCGCGACCAGTCGCCTGAACAGCGGCGCGATGCGGTCGATCACCTCGGCCCCAACGATGCGCTGCCCCCGCCGCCGGATGGCCAACGCCCGCCGGGCCATTAAGGCCAAGCAGGCCATCAAGGCAAAGTAGGCCATCAAGGCCAAGTGCCCCTGCTTTGTGTGGGAGCCGCTTCAGCGGCGATGGGTGCTGGCCGCGACCGGCTCGCTGCCGCGCGTTCGCCGCTGAAGCGGCTCCCACAAGAAGAATTCGCCAACAGGACTTCGTGGCGAATGAGCTCCCACGGTAGACTGGGGGAATGACCCAGACCGACCTGGCTTTCCTCAACGCCCGCCGCTCCGTGCCCTCGCGCCAGCTCGGCGAACCCGCTCCCGATGACGCCACGCTGCGTCGCCTCCTCGAGGCGGCCATCCGCGTGCCCGACCACGGCAAGCTCGAACCCTTCCGCATCCGCGTGTTGCGCGGCGACGCGAAACTGGCCTTCGGCCGCAAGCTCGCAAAGTTCGCGCTGGAGGCGAATCCGGATCTTTCGGAAGCCAAGCGCGAGAAAGAACAGCACCGCTACGAACACGCGCCCCTGGTCCTCGTCGTCTCCGCGAAGATCGACGAGGAAAGCAAGGTGCCCGCCATCGAGCAGACCCTCGCGGCCGGATGCGTTGCTT
Organism: Luteibacter sp.; assembly: GCA_035603855.1. Classification (GTDB taxonomy): domain Bacteria; phylum Pseudomonadota; class Gammaproteobacteria; order Xanthomonadales; family Rhodanobacteraceae; genus Luteibacter. The sequence continues at coordinate 5,318 of DATNJP010000510.1, forward strand.
ACAACATCCTGCTTGGCGCACAGGCGCTCGGCTTCGGCGCCCAATGGCTCACCGGCTGGGCCGCCTACGACCGCGACGTGGCGAAACTCCTGGGCATGAAGAAAAGCGAGCACATCGTGGGCTTCATCCACGTCGGCACGCCCGCCATGGAGGCGCCCGAGCGCGACCGCCCCGCTTACGACGACATCGTGGACACGTGGGAACCGTGAGCGACCATTCGCTCGTCCACCTGGTGGACGGAAGCCTCTACGTCTTCCGCGCCTGGCATTCCATGCCGGACGAATTCCACGACCATGACGGCGAGCCGGTCAACGCGGTGCACGGTTTCACGCGCTTCCTCTGCGAACTGCTGGAGCGCAGCCGCGCCGAGCACATCGCCGTGGCCTTCGACGCGTCGCTGACCACATCGTTCCGCAATGCGATCTATCCGGCCTACAAGGCCAACCGCGACCTGCCTCCGCCCCAGTTGGTGCGGCAGTTCTCGTTGTGCCGAGAGATCTCGGCGGCGCTCGGCCTCACCGTGCTCAACGACCACCAATACGAGGCCGACGACCTGATCGGCAGCGCGCTGTGGGGATTGCGCTCACACGGTTTCCGCGGCGTGATCGTTTCGGCGGACAAGGACTTCGGCCAGTTGCTCGGCGAGCATGACGAACAATGGGATTTCGCGAAGAATGTTCGCTGGGGCGCCGCAGGCGTATTCGAACGCATGGGCGTGCATCCGCACCAGGTCGCCGATTACCTGGCGCTGTGCGGCGATGCCGTCGACAACATCCCGGGGGTGCCCGGTATCGGCGCCAAGACCGCCGCCGCGCTGCTTGCCCACTTCGGCAGCCTCGACGCGATCCTGGAACGCGTCGACGAGGTTCCCTACCTGCGCATCCGCGGCGCCGCCGCCTGCGCCGCGCGCTTGCGTGAACACGCCGAGCAGGCCCTGCTCTGCCGCCGGCTTACACGCATCGCGCTCGATATCGCCGTGGCCGAGACCGCCGACGCGCTCAGCCGCCGCGCGGGCGATGCCGCCGCCATCGACGAGCTTTGCGAGCGCATCCGCTTCGGACCACTGACACGGACCCGCCTGCGCGCGTTGCTTTGACCGGGCACCCCAACGTCACGCGGGCGCGATACCCTTGGACGAATACTTCGCCGCCCCTTCCAAGGAACCCGCCCATGCAGACCAGCCCCCTGCCGCACGCCTCGCCCATCCCCGACGATGCCTCCGCGCCCGAGGAAACGCTCTTCAGCGGAAAGTGGCTGACCCTCAAGAAGCGGGGGCGCTGGGAATACGTGGCACGCAACAACCCCGGCGGCGCGGTCATCATCCTGGCCGTGACGCCGGACGACAAGGTCGTTTTCGTCGAGCAGTACCGCGTTTCCATCCTCGCGAACACGATCGAGATGCCCGCGGGCCTCGTCGGCGACCTCGCCGGTGCCGAAGACGAGGACGTGCTGATCGCCGCCAGGCGCGAACTGGAAGAAGAAACCGGTTACAGCTGCGGCCGCATCGAATTTGTGCATGAAGGCCCGTCGTCCTCGGGTATGAGTACCGAGATGATCGCCTTCGCCCGTGCCTGGGACCTGGTCCGCGTCGGCAAGGGCGGCGGTGACGAGACCGAAAACATCATCGTGCACGAAGTGCCCCGCGCCGAGGCCGGCAAGTGGCTGTTCGACCGTGCGAAGGAAGGATTCTCGATCGACGCGAAGCTGTTCGCGGGCCTCTGGTTCATCGACCACCCGGAAGCGCACATGCGCTGATCGGATCAAGGTCGCTGCAAAGTCAATTCTTGCTGACTACCCCTACCCCGGTTAGCCTTCCCACTGCATCATCCGGCGTCGCCCATGTCAGTCCGTTTCGCCCATCTCCACCTGCACAGCGAGTATTCGCTGGTCGATTCGACCATCCGCATCAAGCAGCTGGTCGCCGCCTGTGTGCGTACGGGGATGCCGGCGGTCGCACTGACCGATGAGAACAATCTCTTCGGCCTGGTGAAGTTCTACAAGCAGTGCACGGCGGCGGGGATCAAGCCCATCGCGGGCTGCGATATCTGGGTTTCCAGTCCCGACGATCCGCGTCCCTGGCGCCTCACCCTGATCTGCCAGGATCGCGACGGCTATCTCAATCTCTCTCGCCTGGTGTCCCGCGCATGGCGCGAAGGCCAGGGCAGTGGACGCGCGCTCGTCGACGCCACCTGGATGCATCCGGAAAGCGTGCGCGGCCTGATTGCCATCGCCGGACGCGAAAGCGAAGTGGCGCGTGTCGCGTTGGGCTCGGGATTGACCGGTGCCGGCGCACGCCTCGAATCGCTGCGTCGCCTCTTCCCCGATCGCCTCTACCTCGAACTCACCCGCACGGGCCGCGAAAACGAGGAACTGTGGGTGCGCGCGGCCATGGCGCTCGCCGGCGAATACGAGTTGCCTGTTCTTGCCAGCAACGACGTTCGCTTCCTCGAGCGCGAAGGCTTCGAGTCGCACGAGGCGCGTACCTGTATCAACCAGGGCCGCGTGCTCGCCGACCCGAAACGCCCGCACGACTACAGCGAAGAGCAGTACTTCAAGTCGCCCGAAGAAATGGAGGCGCTGTTCGCCGACATTCCCGAGGCACTGGAAAACACCGTCGAACTGGTCAAGCGCTGCAACCTGGAACTCACCTTCGGCACGTATTACCTGCCGAACTTCCCGGTGCCCGAAGGCCATACGCTCGATACCTTCATCCGCGAGCAGGCACAGCAAGGCCTCGATGAGCGCCTGCGCGATCATCCGCTCGCGGCCGGCAAGACGCGCGAGGATTACCAGGCTCGCCTCGATCGCGAAGTCGACGTCATCATCCGGATGGGCTTTCCCGGCTACTTCCTGATCGTGGCGGACTTCATCAACTGGGGTAAGCAGAACGGTATCCCCGTCGGCCCGGGTCGCGGCTCGGGCGCAGGCTCGCTTGTAGCCTGGGTGCTGAAGATCACCGACCTGGATCCACTGCAGTTCGAGCTGCTGTTTGAGCGCTTCCTCAATCCCGAACGCGTGTCGATGCCCGACTTCGACATCGACTTCTGCATGGATCGTCGCGACGAGGTGATCGACTACGTCGCGCGCAAGTACGGCCGCGATCACGTCAGCCAGATCATCACGTACGGTTCCATGGCCGCGAAGGCGGTGCTGCGCGATTCGGGCCGTGTCCTCGGCATGGGCTACGGCCAGGTGGATCGCCTTGCGAAGCTCATCCCCAACCGCCCGCTCGACCTGACCCTCGGCGACGCGCTCGGGCGCACGGAGAAATCGAAGAAAGAACCGGATCGTATCGTCAAGGAATTCTGCGACGTCTACGAACAGGAAGAAGAGCCGCGCCAGCTCATCGACCTGGCGCTGAGCCTCGAAGGTCTCACGCGAAACGCCGGCAAGCATGCAGGTGGCGTCGTCATCGCGCCCACACCGTTGACCGACTTCGCGCCGCTCTACTGCGAAGCCAGTGGCGAAGGCGTCGTCACGCAGTACGACAAGGACGACGTGGAAGCGGTCGGCCTGGTGAAGTTCGACTTCCTCGGCCTGCGCACGCTCACGATCATCGATTGGGCGGTCAAGGCGATCAACAAGCGCCGTGCGAAGGAAGGCACCGAGCCGCTGGTGATCGAATCGCTGCCGCTCGACGACCCGAAGGTCTACGAACTGTTGAAGAAGGCGCAGACCGTCGCCGTCTTCCAGCTCGAATCGCGCGGCATGCAGGGCATGCTCAAGGATGCCCAGGCCGACCGATTCGAAGACATCATCGCGCTGGTGGCGTTGTATCGCCCCGGCCCGATGGACCTCATTCCCAGCTTCTGCGCCCGTAAACACGGCCGCGAAGCGGTCGAGTATCCCGATCCGCGCGTCGAGCCCATCCTGAAAGAGACCTACGGCATCATGGTCTATCAGGAGCAGGTGATGCAGATGGCGCAGATCGTGGGCGGTTACACGCTCGGCGGCGCCGACCTGCTTCGCCGTGCGATGGGCAAGAAGAAAGCCGAGGAAATGGTGAAGCACCGCGCGACGTTCCGCGAAGGTGCCGCCAAGGACGGCATCGACTCGGAAAAAGCCGACGCGATCTTCGACCTCATGGAGAAGTTCGCGGGCTACGGCTTCAACAAGTCGCATGCCGCCGCATACGCACTGGTGTCCTACCAGACGGCCTGGCTGAAAGCCCACTATCCCGCCGAGTTCATGGCCGCGACGATCTCGTCGGACATGGACAACACCGAGAAAGCGGTTACCTTCCTCGACGAAACGCGTGCGATCGGCATCAAGGTGCTGCCGCCTGACGTGAACGCATCCGACTGGATGTTCGAGGCCGTGGAACCGCGCGTGGTGCGTTATGGCCTGGGCGCGATCAAGGGCGTCGGCCAGGGCATCTGCGAGGAAATCGTCGCCGAACGCAAGAAGAATGGACCGTTCCGCGGGTTGGTGGATTTCTGCCAGCGCGTCGGCTCGAATAAGCTCAACAAGCGCACGATGGAAGCCCTCGTGCAATCGGGCGCGCTCGACGGCCTCGGCGAGAACCGCGCCACGCTCGTGATGCATATCCCCGAGGCGATGCGAGCCGCCGACCAGGAAGCGAAGAATCGCGCGTCGGGCCAGGTCGATATCTTCGGCAACGCGTTCGGCGCGGCCGAGGCACCGAGCATCATCGAACTCTCGGGTGCCGTACCCGAATGGCCGCTGGAGCAGTTGCTGCAGGGCGAACACGACACGCTTGGCCACTACCTGTCGGGCCATCCCACCGATCCCTGGAAGGCGGAACTGGCGCAGCTCTCAAGCTGCCCTATCGGCGAGATCCCGCAGCGCTACCAGCCACCCAAGCCACGTCGCAACGACGACGACGAGAATGCCAGCCGTTTTCGCCGTGGTCCGGAAACACCCTGGACGGTGGCCGGCATGGTCGTCGGCATGCGCAAGCGTGGCGACAGCGATGCCTTCGTGCAGATCGAGGACGCCACGGGCCTGCTTGAAACGAGCTTCTTCCGCGAAGTGTTCATGGATGCCGCGCCGCTGCTGACCCGCGGCAACCTGATCGTGGTGGAAGGCGGCCTGCGCATCGACGACTTCGCCGGCGGCTACCAGTTACGCGCGCGCAAGGCGTATTCGCTGTCCGACGCCATGGAGCATTTCGGCCGCCTGCTCACGCTGAAACTCAATGGCGTCGGCCCCGATTTCCCGCAGCACTTGCGCCAGGCGCTCATGGGCTATCGCGGCGGACGCACGCCGCTGCTCCTCGCGGGCTATCGAAACAGCGTGGGACAGGCCAGCTTCGAGCTGGGCGACGAATGGCGCGTGCGGGCCCTGCCCGACCTCGTTCGCACGCTGCGCACGTTGCCGGGCGTACTCGGCACCGAATTGCGCCTGGTACGCCCGGCGGATTGAGCCACGCCGCGATCAGCGATCAGCGCTGAACCTGGCGCCGCCCTGTCCTGAACACCTTAATGGCCGCGCAGGACGTCGACATCCTTGGCGTGGACGAGATGCACGTCATCGACCTGCAGGTACTCACCGGCCGCGTTGGAGATCTCGACCAGCACGTGTGCCGGTGCGGCGAATGCCACGCCGTTGACCATCAGTTCGACGTCCTGCCACTCGCCGGCATACGCCGTCGTCGTGGTCTCGCCCAGCGGAATCCGATACTCGGCCTTGTCGTCGCTCATGGACATCGCGGCCCGGACGACGCTGGAACGCCGGTCGGCCCGAACACGGAAACGCAAGGCGTACGTCGTCTTCTGGGGCGACGTGCCGTAATGCGCGTAGACCGCCTGGCGAACGACGGCACCGACGTGGAGGGCCGCGTAGGTGTTGCCGGATGCCTCGTAACCCAGGGACGGGCTGCCATCCCGGGCCCAGCTTTCCAGCTGCTCGCCATCGAACTGTCCGTTTTTCAGGGGCAGGCGGCACGCGTTGTCGCCGGCGCCCATCTGACACGGCGGCAGGCGCGAAGGATCGGGGCTATCGCCGGCCACGGCGGTGCCTGCGAAGGCGAGCGAGCACAGGCCAAGGGCGAGGATGGGGCGGCGGATCGAGGGGAACAGGGTCATGATATTTCCTTGTGCTGAGGCGGCGCGGGGAACGCCGGCGGAATCCCATTCCGCGACTCAATTACAACCTAGCCGTCGGTCCGTTTGGGTGCGGATGACAGCCTGCATGTCAGTTCCTTACACGATTCCGCGACCAAGACCCGGTCAAAGTGCCGGGGCGGCGAAATCAACACCATGTGTTTCAGTCACTTAGACATCGCACCACCATCCGTACCCCGGCGCACACCACCTAACGCGCCACTCGGTATAATCAGCGGTCTTGCCCGGATGCCAGCGACTTCATGAATCCCAACTTCCTCGATTTCGAACAACCCATCGCCGAACTGGAGGCGAAAATCGAAGAGCTTCGCCATGCCAGCAGCGGCCAGGCGTTCAACATCGACGAGGAAGTGGGCCGCCTGCGCGAGAAGCTGAAGGTCAAGACGGCCGAGATCTTCCGCAACCTGACGCCCTGGCAGATCAGCCAGGTGTCGCGTCATCCCGCGCGTCCGTACACCCTGGATTACATCCAGGCCATGTGCGAGGAGTTCCACGAGTTGAAGGGCGACCGCATGTTCGCCGACGACCAGGCCATCGTGGGTGGCCTGGCGCGCATCAATGGCCGTTCGATCATGATCGTCGGCCATCAGAAGGGCCGCGACACCAAGTCCAAGGTCAAGCGCAACTTCGGCATGCCGCGTCCGGAGGGCTATCGCAAGGCGTTGCGCCTGTTCAAGCTCGCCGAGCGCTTCCACATCCCCGTGTTCACCTTCATCGACACGGCCGGCGCATGGCCCGGCATCAACGCCGAAGAGCGCGGCCAGTCCGAAGCCATCGCGCGCAACCTCCTGGAAATGGCCGACCTGCGCGTCCCCGTCATCTGCACGGTCACCGGCGAAGGCGGTTCCGGCGGCGCGCTGGCCATCGGCGTGGGTGATCGCACGCTGATGCTGCAGTACTCCACCTATTCCGTGATCACGCCGGAAGGCTGCGCTTCCATCCTGTGGAAGAGCGCCGACAAGGCCAAGGATGCCGCGGAGGTCATGGGCCTCACCGCACCGCGCCTGCTCGAGAACGGCCTCATCGACAAGATCGTGCGCGAGCCGCTCGGCGGCGCGCACCGCAACCCGCAGTCGATGGCGATCCGCCTCAAGGCCGTCCTGCTCAACGAACTCGACGCACTCGAAACGCTTCCGGTCGAGGAACTGCTCGAGAAGCGCTACAAGCGCCTGCGCGGCTACGGCGCGTTCACCGAAGGCTGAGCCATGACGATCCGGGGCCTCGCGCATGTGAACATCCGCGCGGCCGAGGGCCTGATCGAGCAAGTGCGACGATTCTACGTGGACGTCGTCGGCCTCTCCGAGGGTGCGCGGCCACCCTTTCGATCACGCGGCTACTGGCTCTATGCCGGTGGCCTCGACATCATGCACCTGACGATCGATCCGTCGATGACGGCTGCTTCTCCCGCGTCGACGGGATGGCTCGATCACTTCGCCTTCGCGGCCGACGATCTTGACGGCACGCTAGCCCGACTGGAAGCGGCCAACGTGCCGTATCAGGTGGACCGGGTGCCATCGTCGAATCAGGCACAGGTGTTCTTCCGCGATCCCGCGGGCGTGGCGATCGAACTGAATTTCACGACCTGACTCGCCCTCGGACAAGATCCATCCTGGTCGCGAACGGCCGGGCACTACGCGTACCATCGACGCATCGCCGCCCCACGGAGCCCGCCATGGCCAACGACGTCACCGACAAGCTTGCCGTGCTGATCGACGCCGACAACGCGCGGCCAGCCATCGTCGACGGCTTGCTCGCCGAGGTCGCGAAGTTCGGCACCGCGCACGTCAAGCGCATCTACGGCGACTGGACCGGGCCCAATCTCAACGGTTGGAAA